>CAYNXW010000323.1:0-3497 GCA_964401265.1 uncultured Pirellulales bacterium
CCTGCAATCGTTTTGTAGATATTACCAATCCCTTGCCAGCAAAAAAAAACTCGCTCTCCCGCAATACGACTGTGGCAACTACGGGGAAATCAAGCCCCACATCCCCTCCTTTGCCCGGCTCCCCCCCCGTAAAGGCGCACTACTACACACAAATCACGCATTTAAGAATGTACATTAACGCCATAACCGCACAGCTCCCCCCTACCCTCGCCAACACCCACCCATCGTTTCACAATGAAAATCGCCCAACAGGCGGCTCACCTCCCAAAGGTGGGCTCGCCAGAAAACCGGACGCAAACCACCCGAGGCGCACCACCTCCTCGAGCATATCACGCCAGGCGGACCGTCCAGACTGCAACAAGAGAGGTGCTCCCCCCCAAAAAACGAAAAAACCTGCCGCCGCCCTCTCCAAAGCCCAAAACGAAACAACCCCAAGCAGGCAAACAGAGTCCCCCGCCACGAACCTTTGAGCCAAAAATCCCTCCCCCACAGCCGTCAACGCTGGACCAAAGCAGCCGCCAGACGGCAAATGAAGAATGGAGGCGAGGGGAATCGAACCCCTATTTGCGCGATGCGACCGCGCCGTGCTCCCGTTACACCACGCCCCCAACCTCTCTTCAGCACCCATTATAGCCTCGCCCCACCCCCTGACAAGCCTAAATCCCGCCAAACTCCTCATCCAGCCGCCAGTTTTCTCGCCCCCGCTCGCTCCGCCCCCCGCCGCCTGGGCCTTCCCGCTCCACAGCCTTGCCACCCGCCCACCGTCCAACACCCCTGAACGCTGGCACGCCTTTCGGGTTGACAACCACCCGACACCACCCTAGAGTCCACTAAGCAAGGGCTGTTTCGTGCCCGTTCAGTCGGCAGGGTCGAGCCGTGGATCCCATGGGCCACCTGGGGCTACTGTGCGGGCCTCTTCGTAAAAGTGAATCGGTCGTGAGCATTCATTTCAGGGAGAGTTCCTATGCACTACACAAACATGCTGGGCCTTAGCACAGGGTATTACCTCGTTCTGGGAGGAGCCCTCCTGGCGCTAATCGTCTTCTACATCGTCTACCACCGCCGCCAAGCATAGCCGCACGCCCCGCCGCAGCCCAACGCCCAATACGAAAAAACCACTCAGCGACCCACCTGTGAACAAGACCCCGCTCCACCGCCCCACCACCTGACTCACAGCCACGTCGCCACCGGCTTTTTACAGCTGGCCGCGCCCCGCACGATTGGCCAAACCGCCGCCTGCACTGCCGGCTCGCCCCAAGGACGCACCACCACCAAGCGCCCCGCGAGCAATCCCCACCAGTGCCACCTGCCCCGACATAAAGCCGACCAGGCCCCTTGCCAGCACACCCTCGCCCCGCCAAACCCACTTTCCTGTTGACAGAATCGGTCCGTCCGGGCTAGTCTGCCCTCTGCAAGCGTGTTGATTTGGGTCAGCAGGGCTACCAGATAAGCTCCGCATCCGTCCGAGGCGCCGCCTCACAGCAACCAGGAGACAGAACGCATGACTCTGACACCCCTACTCGCCGTGGCATGGTACCACATCCTCTTGGCTATCGGCCTGGTCGGTGTGATTGTCTTCTACAGCCTCTACCGACGCAACCAGAACCAGTAGTCCCCCTACGGACTCCACCAGCCATAGACCCTCCCCAATTCTCACCGCCCTGACGGGGTGGCCCGCCTTACTGCGCCCGGCCCACCCCTGCCTGCACCCTCCCGCCGCCAACTACCCCTCTTCCACCCAGTGCTCGAAACCCTCCAGAGGACAGCCATTACACCGAGGCCGAGGCTTGCAGTGTTCTTTGCCCACCCGCACAATCAACGCGTGACATTCATTATACAGCTCTCGATCTTCCGGCAGCACGCTCTGACAGTACTCCTGCACCTCTTCGTAGCTGCTTTCCGCCCCGAGACACCCATGCCGAACCAGAATCCGGTACGTGTAAGCGTCCACCACAAACGTGGGCTTTCCCAGCGCGTAAAGCAAAATCGAGTCGGCCGTCTCCTTGCCAATCCCGTTGACCGATAGCAATTCTTCACGCAGACGATCCTGCGGCACCTCTGCCAACTGCTCGATCTGCCCACCATATGCCTCGCAGAACCAACGCACCAGGTTCTTCAGCCGTCGCGCCTTGATATTGAAATACCCCGCCGGCTTGATCCTGCCCGCCAACGCCTCGTGACTGATCCCGTCCAACGCCGACGCCGTCAGCAAATCACCCTCACGAAGGTTCGCTATCGCACGCTCCACATTGTTCCAATTCGTATTCTGCGTCAGCACCGCCCCCACCATCACCTCAAACGCCGTCTCCCCAGGCCACCACTCCTGAGGCCCGTAACACGCCAGCAGGGTCCGATAAAAACCCATAAGCTCGTCCTGCCCGTAACTCAAAATATCGCTCCCGTCTGGCCCCTGGCCTCCTCGACCGACCCCGTCAAAACCCTTGCATTTAACCCCACGACATGGTAGCCTGCCCCCACGTCCTTGGCAATGGTCGGGCATTGTTGGCCCAACCACCCGCCCGCAATACATGGCAAAAAAGAAATCAAAAAAAACAGAAAAACCCCCACTCCCCCGTCAACTCAACTACGCCGAAGGTTCTTACCTCGAGTCGACGAGTCAGCCACTCTATGCGCTGCTCTTCCTGCTGCCCCTCATCGTCGTCTACGAACTCGGCACCCTCTGGGTCAACACCCAACACATCGAGCAAACCCTCGTCCAACGACGCGTCGTCGCCTTCATCTGGCTCAGCAAGCTCGCCCAAGGCGTCGGCATTGAGCCCAGCTGGGCCTGGGCCTTTCCCGGCATCGTCGTCCTGGTCATCCTCCTCGCCTGGCACGTCGCCGCACGCAAATCATGGAACATCCACCTGCCATGGCTGGGCTGGATGACCCTCGAATCCCTCGTCCTGGCTCTGCCCCTGCTCGCCGTCAACGCCGCCATGGGAAGCTCCGCCCGCGTTACCTCTGCCGCCGCTCAAGCCGCCCTCAATGCACCCTCCGCCACCGCCATCATCGCCCAGACCGCAACCGGTGCCCTCAACAACGGCCACTCCTACCTGGCACACCTCGTCACCGGCATCGGTGCCGGCATCTACGAAGAACTCGTCTTTCGACTCATCCTGATCGGCCTGATCATCATGATTCTCGAAGACCTCCTCAAAGTCAAAGCCGATATCGCCGCCGCCGTCGCCATCATCCTCTCCGCCTTGCTCTTCTCCGCCCACCACTACGTCGGCGTCAACGGCCGCGAACTCGTCCTCCTCAAGGCCGAGCCCTTCACCATGCTCAGCTTCGTCTTCCGCGCTGCCGCCGGCGTCTACTTCGCCATCCTCTTCCGCTACCGAGGCTACGGCATCACCGCCGGCGCCCACGCCGCCTACAACATCGTCCTGCGAACACTCTGGCCGTAATATACCCCCCGGCAACCAAGAAATGTGGAATTTTTGGGGCGGCCGCAATCTTCTTGGACAGTGATCAAGACTGGCTAAAATAGCCTC
>CAYNXW010000324.1:0-3491 GCA_964401265.1 uncultured Pirellulales bacterium
GCAGGCCGTCGGCCATTTCGTTGCAGGCGCCAATGATAGCGTCGGCCTTGGCGCCGTCGTCGCGCCAGACGCCCAGAGCTTGGTTGGTCAGGGCGCAGGCGAGTTTGACCTGACCATACGCCTCGACCAGCTCCGGATGAACGGGTTGGCCCGTCAGAGGGAAGTTTTCGCGCGCACGGGCGGTGTGGATACCGGCGAGGCTGTCAGCGGGTATCGCCAATTCTCCGAGGAAGTCGTGCTCTTGTCGAACGTCGGTCATGCAATCCTTTTGGGTTACGGGTGTTCAAAGACCATGCGCTGGACCTCGACACCTTCGATCTGGCTCAATTTTTCCTGGAGTTCGTCGACGGCGGCGTCCTCGCCGACCATTTCGAGGAGAAGCACGCCACTGGTGGCACAGTAATTATTGCTGATTTCGTGTAGTCCGAGACGTGTCTTGATGTTACAGCCATGCTGAGTGAGACACTTCTGGACATCACCGGCGTGTTTGACGCGTTCGGTGATGTGGACACCGAAAATCACGTGGTTTTCTTTCGGATTGATCATGGCTTGCTCCTTTCAGCTATTATCCATTTGCAAGATAGAGTCATTATGTCTTAGATTGAGACGAGAAGGCGAAAAGCACTTTTTCTTCTCGTCGGTTTTATTTATCAGCAGAACACGTCTCGTTGGCCGATACGGACCTTTTTGAGCATTGTTTCGGAGCGTGTGCGGGAGAGGTCATCCATATTGGCGAGTGTATCGGCAATGAGTTTCTCTCCAACTTGTCGCGTCTGATCAGAGGCGTATTCTATGAGGTACTCCAAGAAGGTGCTCAGGGCGTTGGGGTCGCAATGAGTCTTGATTTCGCCAGGCTTGGCCAAGTCCATGAAGTCTTCGCCGGTTCGGCCGAGACGATAGCAGGCGGTGCAGAAGGAGGGGATGTAGCCGAGGGAGGCGACGTCTCGGATGACCTCGTCGAGGGGTCGATGGTCGCCAAGGGAGAACTGGCTGGTGTCGTACTGCTCGTTTTCGGCATAGCCTCCGGGGTTGGTTCTGGAGCCGGCGGATATTTGCGAGACGCCCAGTGCGAAGGTTTCGCGGCGTAGGTTAGGAGTTTCGCGAGTGGACATAATGATACCGGTGTAGGGCACGGCGAGTCGAAGGATGGCGACGAGTTTTCTGAAATCGACGTCGCTGACGGCTTGTGGCGGGTGTTCGGCGATTTCGGATCCGGTGGCGGGTTCGAGTCTGGGGACGCTGATGGTGTGCGGGCCGACGCCGAAGTGTTTTTCGAGGTGGGCGATGTGCTGCATCATGGCGAGGACTTCGAAGCGCCAGTCGAAGAGGCCGAAGAGGACGCCGATGCCGACGTCGTCGATGCCCGCCTCCATGGCGCGATCGAGAGCGGAGACGCGCCAGTCATAGTCCCGTTTTTTTCCGCTGACGTGGACGTTGCTGTAGGTCTGGTGGTGGTAGGTTTCCTGGAAGATCTGGTAGGTTCCGATTTCGGCGGCCTTTAGTTGTCGAAACTCGTCGGTGGTGAGGGGGGCGACGTTGACGTTGACGCGTCGGATTTCGCCGTTGCCGCTATGTGTTTCGTAGATGGTCTTAACGGCGTCCAAGACGTACTGAAACCCCTGTTTGGGGTAGGCCTCACCGGCGACGAGTAGGATGCGTTTGTGGCCCTGTTCTTCGAGGGTGCGGACTTCGCGAGCGATTTCTTCCTGGCTGAGGGCCCGGCGTTTGACCTCTTTGTTTTTGGCGCGGAAGGCACAGTAGAGGCACTCGTTGCTGCAGAGGTTGGAGATGTAGAGGGGGGCGAAGAGGACGAGTCGGCGACCGTAGATTTCTTCTTTGACCTGCTTGGCGGTGGCGAAGAGGCTGCTGAGCAGGTCGGGGTCGCTGATATTCATCAGGAGGGCGACGTCCTGGGGGTCGAGTCCCTTGAGCAGGCGTGCTTTGGCGAGGACCTCGTCGACCTGGGTTGCCTCAGGTTGTCGGGTGGCCTGGAGCGTCATCTGAATGGACGCTTCGTCGATTATCACAGTCTGGTTATTTTTCACACGTTCGGTCATTAAGAAACTCCTTTGCCGTCATGTGCGAGGTTTTGAGCTCGCAGGCGGCCTGTCTAACGTTACGGGCCAGCGTGTTTGGGAATCGGTTGAGGTATGTCAAAGCGAAAGCGTGCCCATTGGCCTGGTTCGGAGTCGGCGTGAATAAGCCCTCCGTGGAGATTGACAATGCGCCAAGAGGTGTAGAGGCCCACGCCGGTGCCTTTTTGCTTTTTGAGGGCGGGGTCATCAAGTCGCGAGAACTTTCTAAATAGTTTATGCTGTTGGTCAGGTGTGAAGCCGGGGCCTTGGTTCCAGACGGTGGTGTTAAAGCCGCTGGGGGCGGAGGCGACATCGAGTTCGATGCGTCCGGCTTCATGGCCATATTTTACCGCATTACCGAGCAGGTTGGTGACCACAATTTTGAGCAAATTGGGATCGCATTGGACGGTAAGCGTTTTGTCGGGCAGGCGAGTGTTCAGTTTCATCTTTTTGGTCTGGGCCTGGGGTGCGATGATGTCGATTGCCGGGTAAATAACGTTTTGGACGTAATCGACCGGCTGAATGTTCAAGACCATCTGGCCGCCTTCAATGCGGGCGAGGTCCAGATATTCGCGTACGAGGCCCAGGAGATAGTCGGCCTTGCTGACGATGCGGCCGATCTTGTCGCTTTGGGCGGGTTCGAGCTGTCCGAGGTAGCCTTGGGTGAGCACTTTGGCATCCATGACCATGGAGGCGAGGGGGTTTTTGAGCTCATGGCTGACAAAGGCGAGCATTTCGGAATAGGCTTGATTGGCTTGGGCGAGTCGCTCAATGCGATAGGCTTTTTCGACGGCCTGGCTGAGTCTCTCGGCGACGGCAAGGTGCATCTGGAGTTGGTGTTCGGTGTAGGTATTGGGCTGGCGGGCACTGCGAAAGAGCAGGGCGACGGGTCTGTTTTCGACGTAGAGGGGGCATGTCATGCTGGAGCGAACGCCCTCCTGGACAAGGATTCGGCTGGACCGACTGTTGGGGTGTTGTTTTAGATACTGCTGGAGGTCGCTGATGATTCGCGGCTGGCCGCTGCTGAGGACGGCTTTGAGGGAGCTTTGGGCGAGGTCCTCGGCGTAACCGGCTTTTAGCAACAGGGGTTCGTAGGTTGCTTCGGACCATCGCGAGATGGCGCGTTGGCCGTTTTCTTCGATGAAGGCGAGTCCTATGCGGTCGCAGGGGCAGACCTGCTTTGTGGTTTCGAAGAGGAAGTGCATGATGGCGTCGAGGGAGTCGCGTCCGGCGACTTTCTGGTTGACGGTGGCGAGGATGTGGCGTTCCTGCTGTGAGAACTGGGCGCCGCTCAGGAGAGCGGTTGGCTCTATGTATCGCAGTGCGTTGCTCTGTAGGTTTGTCATCCGAACCGTCCAACTGAATTCAGTGGTAGCCGCGTCGTCGTGCGTTGAGGGCCCGCATATTTGGCGGGTT
>CAYNXW010000325.1:0-3490 GCA_964401265.1 uncultured Pirellulales bacterium
CCCCCATACTCACGCACCACCACCCCCGCCGCCTCATGAAGCCGACGCGCCCTGCCATAATAACCCAACCCCTGCCAGACCTTCAGCACCTCGTCCAGACGCGCCCCCGCCAACGCCCCCACATCCCAAAACCGCTCCATAAAACGCTCATAATAAGGCACCACCGTCGCCACCTGCGTCTGCTGCAGCATCACCTCCGACACCCAGATCGCATACGGATCACGACGCGCCCGCCAAGGCAGCTTCCTGCCGCAACGCCCATACCACCCCAACAACGCCGCCTGGATCCTCCCTGCCTCCTCCTCCTGCAATCGCCCTCCCCTGCCCACACGCCCACTATCCTTAACCGGCCTGGCCATGCAATCCATCCACTAGCCCGCATTGCCTGTAAATCCTCGGCGACATACCCACAAACCCTTTACTAAACTAGAGTTACAACCCTGTAAGCGTTCACGCCTGAGCGGGCAAAATGCATCACAACTCCCCAAAAACATGCACGCTTACCCAGCGACAACAGAAAAGACCGCTAGAAAACAAAAAAACCCGTGAAACATGCGCCTCAAAGGCCAATATGCCCCGCAAACCCCAACATATCAAGACTTCCCCAAAACGTACAGCACCACCACATCCACCACCACCGCCAACACCACCACCGCCCCCGCCACGACACCCTTGCCCAGCTTCTTACCCCTGCCCGCCGACGCACCCGCCTTGCCCCCGCGACGCCCCCGCACACGCCTGCCACGTAAACCCTTGTCAACATATAACTTATGCTGCCGAACCGCCTCCACGATCTGCGCAATCAGCAAGTTCGCCCGAAAAGCCTCCATCCCCAGCTCTTGCGCCAAACCCAAAAGCTCCCGCCGACTCTCGTACCGAATCAAATCCCCCTCCAGCCGATAAATCACCTCCCGACAGTAACGATCCTCCACCGCCGCTCGCGCCAACCGGTCCCGCACCTCACCCCCGCCCCCGCTTGCCGCCGTCTCCTTCGCATACCCCGCCACCGTCCGCGCCCGCAACGTCTTAGGCTCTGCCGGAAGAATACAACCCCTCCGCAACGACGACGCCGTCGGCCCCTTCAAAGGCCCCGCTACACCCAACCTCGCCGCCCGACGCGCCACCACGCTCAAAGCCTTCGGCACAGCCACACCCGATTCCTCAACTCCTGCCACCCCCTCACGTGCCTCCCGATCGCTGATCTGCCGCCGCAAACTCCTGTACGCCTTCTCAGTCTCACTAAGCAAATCCGCCCGGTAGTAACGCAAAGGCCCCTCAGACGTCAAACGACGATAACGCGCTTTACTGGACTGATACGCCCGCTCCAGCCGATAAGCGTCCACCGCGCCGCTCAACTGCAAAATTGTGCAGTAACTTTCTCCCATGCCCCATCCTCTCAAGGTCTTTCTCCTTAACTCAGCATACCACACATCCCCCCCAAAAAGTAAGACCCTGCCGCCTACACCTGCCTCCACAGCCCCTGCCCGCTCCCAAACCAATACCCCACAGCACTTTACGGCCCCTGCCCCCACACGCAATTTCCTCCTTTCCACCATTGGTTATCGGACAACATCCTGCTATTATAGTCAACTGCTCTCAAACCATAGCGTAATGGCCCCTTGGCCCACCAGGCCCGGCCAACTCCATATAGCCAGCACACACAGAGCCAAAAACGATCCAGCAAACCAGAGAATGACCGCTAAAAAACGAAAAACCGTGAAATACCCGCCCTGGACCCACAAGGCATGAAGCAGTCCCAATCAACCACCCCCCAACCGGACCAGACCACCAAACGACCATCCGCCTGGGCCACACTCGCACGCATCACCACCGCCGCACTGGCACTGCTCATGCTCGTGACCCTCCTGCTCCTCGCAGCCTACCTCTTGATCAGCAAACCCCCAGCCACCTACCACCCAAAAAAACTCTCCCCCCAACAACAGCAACAAGCACTCAACGAACTCACAAAGCACATGGAAGTCCTCTACAACAACACCAACGAAATGGACCCCTTCGTTCACGTCGTCGACCAACAACTCCTCAATCGCCTGCTACTCCTCGATGAGGTCCAACGCTTCCTCAAAATGC
Source organism: uncultured Pirellulales bacterium (assembly GCA_964401265.1). Classification (GTDB taxonomy): domain Bacteria; phylum Planctomycetota; class Phycisphaerae; order Sedimentisphaerales; family SM23-30; genus CAYNXW01. The sequence continues at coordinate 2,089 of CAYNXW010000325.1, forward strand.
TCGCCCCCGAAACCCAGCAGTTCGTCCAAAAACCCCAAATCGCCATCGGCCAACAAACCCTACGCATCATGGCCACCGCACGCTACCAATCCGTCGAGTCCGTCTGGACCATCACCCTCAAGGGACACATCGACGCCCAAGGAAATCTCCAACTCAGCCTCGGCTCCATCAAAGCCGGCGCACTGGCCCTGCCCGATACCGTCGTCCGCTCGCAACTCGAAAGACTCCTCGTCGCCCTGCGGACCCTCCCCCAACGTACTAACGTCAAGGTCCAAGGACTCGACGACACGCAACCATACCCCCAGCTCTACGAAATGCTCGCCGAGCGCCTCGAACAGCTCCTACACACCGGCCAGGTCACCATCGAACCCGTCTTCCCCATCGACAAAAACAAAAACGCCCGCGTGCTCGCACTCACCATCCGCCAGGGACACATCGAACTGGCCTTGCAGCCCATGTTTGCTCCATAAAAACAATCCAAAAAAACACCCCCATACCCCCAGACCATATTACAAAAAGGCAGTGATCACAAGTGACTCCCACCAACCAGATATATCTGACACGAGCCGTCGACTTCATCATCGCCGCTACCTCCCACCAACTCTCTATCGATACGCCCCCCACCCTGGCTGCCTGGCATGTGCCCGCACGACTCTGGGTCACCCTCGCCGCACCGCCACACCCCGCCACCGGATTCGTCGTCAACGTCACCAAAGTCGACGCCGCGTTCCGCCAAACCCTCGCCCAACAACCGGTGCACGCGCTAAACCCCTTCCAACTCCTGACATGGGCAGCTCATGTCGTGCAATCCCGACTCTCCCCAGCTCGCCTCGTCCAGCTTCAGCTTATGTGCGCAGACCAACGCCAACTGACCCTCTTCGTGGAGAAAAATACAATGATGCAATTGACCAGCAAATACGAGTTGGCCGCCTCACACAAACTCTGGAACCCCGACTGGGACCAAAAACAAAACACCGACGCCTTCGGCAAATGCTCCAACCCCAGAGGCCACGGCCACAACTACTCCGTCGAAGTCACCCTCCGCAGCCAGGCCAACCCGACCACCGGCCTGGACATCCAGACCGGACAGATCGACCACGTCGTTAATAAACTCATCACCAAACGCTTCGACCACAAAAACCTCAACGAAGACACCACCGAATTCGCCCAACTACTACCCACCGTCGAAAATATGGCCCGCGTCTTCTTCGAACTACTCGACGGCCAATTCCAAAATGCCCAACTGGCCGCCGTCCGCGTCTGGGAAACCGAAAAAACCTACGCCGAATACTTCGGTGACCAAAACCAACCCCTACGCTACAGCAACACCGTCTGACTCTAACACCAAACACCAAAAAAAACCACCACAACCAAGACGCCAGACCACCTCATGAATAACAAC
>CAYNXW010000326.1:0-3469 GCA_964401265.1 uncultured Pirellulales bacterium
AGATAGAAGGAAAGGTTGCGTGGTAACAGAAGGCTCAAGAAGCGGACAGTGAGCGTAACGACGGGAAAAAGCGAAGGCAGACAATACGGGATTAGAAGGGCGGTAGCAGACGGTTATGGGTGAGCGGTTATTGCAACGGATTAAATCGCCGGCGGATTTGCGGCAGCTCGAGGTGGGGCAGTTGGGCGAGTTGGCGGAGGAGATACGGGGGTTGATTAAGGATACGGTGAGTCAGACGGGTGGGCATCTGGCGAGCAATCTGGGTGTGGTGGAGCTGACGCTGGCGTTGCATTATGTGTTCGATTTCGGGCGGGATCGGATTACGTGGGATGTGGGGCATCAGTGTTATGTGCATAAGATTTTGACGGGTCGGGCGGAGCAGTTTCATACGTTGCGTCAGGCGGGGGGGTTGTCGGGGTTTCCGAATCCGGAAGAGAGCGAGCAGGATCAGTTTTCGGTGGGGCACGCGGGGACGGCGATTGCGACGGCGGTGGGGCTGGCGATGGGGGCGCAGATGCGGGGCAGCGATGAGAAGGTGGCGGCGGTGGTGGGGGACGCGAGCATTGTGAACGGGTTGTCGTTTGAGGGGTTGAACAATACGTGTCTGGTCAAGCGTCAGATGCTGGTGATTCTGAATGACAATTCGATGGCGATTGACGCGACGCAGGGCGCGTTTGCGAATTATCTGGCGCATGTGCGATTGTGGGAGCCTTTGGAGCATTTGCACCGGCGGACGAAGTTGATGGTGCGTCGGCTGCCTTACTTCGGGCAGGCGTTGCAGGAGACGCTGCACCGGATCAAGTCGGGGATTAAGACAACGTTGCAGGGGCCCCAGATATTCGAGCAGTTGGGGCTGCCTTATTTTGGGCCTGTGGACGGGCACGACGTGGGGGCGTTGGTGGAGTTGCTGCGGGCGTTTAAGGAGGTGGACTATCCGGTGTTATTGCATGTGCGGACGGAGAAGGGGCGTGGGTTTGGGCCTGCGCATCGTGATCCGTGCACGTTTCACAGTCCGCAGCCGTTTACGATGGAGGGGGAGACGGCGAGTTTTCCGACGGGCGGAGGTTTGACGTACACCGGGGCGTTTGCCGAAGCGTTGAGCGAGGTGATGGCGTCGGACGAGCGGGTGGTGGCGTTGACGGCGGCGATGCCTGACGGGACGGGTCTGGCGGGTTTGCGTGATCGTTTTGGTGAGCGGGTGGTGGATGTGGGGATTGCGGAATCGGCGGCGGTGGACATTGCGGCGGGGATGGCGAAGACGGGGTTGCGGCCTGTGGTAGCGATCTATTCGACGTTTTTGCAGCGGAGTTTTGATCAGGTGTTTCAGGAGGTATCGCTGCAGAATCTACCGGTGGTGTTCTGCATGGACCGGGCGGGGCTGGTGGGGGGCGACGGAGCGGTGCATCATGGTTTTTGCGATGTGACGTTGCTGCGGAGTCTGCCAAACATGGTGTTGCTGGCGCCGGCGGATGGGGCGGAGATGAAGGGGGCGTTGCGTTTTGCGGTGGAGAGCGGCAGGCCTTGCGTGTTGCGTTATCCGCGGGCCTTGGTGGGCGAGGCGTTGGTGGCGGGGGAGGCGGAGGCGTGTGAGCCTTTTGTGTTGGGCAAGTCGCGGCGGTTGCGTGAGGGGGCGGACGGGGTGTTGGTGGCGTATGGCAGCGTGGTGCGTGAGGCGTTGGAGGCGGCGGAGTTGTTAGCGGCGGAGGGGGTATCGCAGGGGGTGGTCAATGCGCGTTTTGCCAAGCCTTTGGACGAGGAGCTGTTGCGAGAAGTGCTGGGGGGCGAGGGGGGCGGATTGGTGGTAACAGTGGAGGATCATGCGTTGGCGGGCGGGTTCGGTTCGGCGGTGCTGGAGGCGGCGGAGGAGATGGGGTTGGACAGGGGGCGTATTGTGCGGATCGGGCTGCCGGACAGTTATATTCGGCATGGCAGTCGGGGGGGACAGTTGGCGGAGGTGGGCTTGGACGCGGCGGGGATTGCGCGGCGGGTGCGGGAGAAGATGGTTAAAGGTTAAAGGTTAAAGGTTGAAGGTTAAAGGTTGATGGTTGAGGGTTGAGGGGTCACGGTCCCCCGGCGGTGCTGGGGGCTTGATTTGCGGGCGAGATGCCCGTGAGACGCAAGTGAGAGGAGTGTGCAGTGGAGTTCAGGCAGGCGCGGCTGGAAAATGGTTTGACGGTCATCGGCGAGGTGCGGGGTGAGTCGCAGTCGGTGGCGATGGGTTTTTTCGTGCGGACGGGTGGGCGTGACGAGAGCAGCGAGGTGTCCGGGGTGAGTCATTTTCTCGAGCATATGCTCTTTAAGGGAACGGAGCGTCGTTCGGCGCTGGAGGTCAATCTGGAGTTTGACGAGATGGGGGCCAAGTACAATGCGTTTACATCGGAGGAGAACACGGTGTATTACGCGGCGGTGCTGCCGGAGTATCAGGAGCAGGTGCTGGCGTTGTGGGCGGATTTGATGCGGCCGGCGTTGCGGGCGGAGGATTTTGACACGGAGAAGGGGGTGATTCTGGAAGAGATCGCGATGTATAAGGATCAGCCGCAGTTTGATGTGGTGGATCGTTGTCGGCGGTTGCATTTTGGCGAGCACAGTTGCGGCAACAGTGTGCTGGGGACGGAGGCGAGTGTGGGGGCGTTGACGGTGGAGCAGATGCGGGAGTATTTTGCGCGTCGTTACGCGGCGGATAATATTGTGCTGGCGGCGACGGGCAAGTTGGATTGGGAGGGGTTGCTGGGCCAGGCGCGGTCGTTGTGCGGGGGGTGGCAGGCGTCGGGTGCGGGGCGGGTGTTGAGTGATTTTTCGGGGACGTGCAAGCAGGAGGCGGTGGGGCGGGCGCAGGCGATGCGGGAGCATTTGTGTCTGATGAGTCATGGGCCTTCGGCGCAGCAGGATGAGCGGTATGCGGCGAGTCTGCTGGCGAACATGGTGGGGGATGATACGGGTTCGCGGTTGTACTGGGCGTTGGTGGACACGGCGTTGGCGGATTCGGCTGAGCTGGATTACGAGGCGATGGACGGGACGGGGTTGTTTTATTCGTATGTTTCGTGCGATCCGGCGCGGACGGAGGAGGTGGTGGCGGTGGTGCGGCAGACGCTGGCGAAGGTGCGAGCGGAGGGGGTGACGGCGGCGGAGTTGCAGGCGAGCAAGAACAAGATCGCGTCGACGGCGACGCTGCACGGCGAGTTGCCGATGGGTCGGCTGGTGCCTTTGGGGAGTAATTGGATGTATTTGTGCGAGTACAGATCGCTGACGGAGGAGATTGCGGCGATCGAGGCGGTGACGCTGGAGGAGGTGGCGGCGGTGGCGGAGCGGTATCCGCTGGAGCGGTTTACGATGCTGGGGCTGGGGCCGCGGGAGGCGTTTTGAAATACGGTTATGAGTTATGAATGAGGATCAGGGGTAAGGGTTTGGGTAGTGTTATTAGAGAGAAGCTGGTTTTTCTGTCGGAGTTTGTTCGTTCGCCTTCGACGGT
>CAYNXW010000327.1:0-3452 GCA_964401265.1 uncultured Pirellulales bacterium
GGTCGGTGCTGAGCAGGCGATCGCGCAAGGCGGCGAGCACCTGGGAATGAATGACGTTGGAGTCGGCAAAACGCACCTCGGTTTTAGCGGGGTGGACGTTGACGTCTACCGCCTCGGCGGGCACGCGTAAGAACAGGAAGACGACGGGCTGACGGCTGGGCTCCATCAAGCCGCGATAGGCTTCGCGTAGTGCGTGACTGATAAAGCGATCGCGGATGCAGCGACCGTTAAGGAAGACGTATTGCCACTGGCTCGATGGTCGAGAGTGTTGCGGCAGACCGATGAGTCCGTCGATTTCAATGTCGCGTTCTCGCCGGGCGACACTCAAGAGTCCCTGGGCCAGCTCACGTGAAAACAGCGCAGCCACGCGATCGCGCAAGGAGGCGCCGGCGGGGAGTTCGTGAAGGAGTCTGCCGTTGTGGCTCAGGGTCAAGTGGACGTCTGGATTCGCTAATGCGACGCGGGTGAACTGTTCGCTGATGTGGCCCATTTCGGTATTGGGTCGGCGTAGGAACTTTCGGCGTGCGGGGGTGTTGAAGAACAGGTTTTGTACGGTGATGGTAGTGCCGGGCGCGCCGGCGGCGGGGGTGGTGGGTGCGAGGTCGCCGCCGTTGATGGTCAGAGCCGCCCCTTCGATGGCGTCGGCCTGCCGGCTGACGATGTCCACCTGGCTGACGGAGGCGATGCTGGCCAATGCCTCGCCGCGAAAGCCAAAACTGGCGATGGTGTAGAGGTCGGCCTCCTGGGCGATTTTGCTGGTGGCGTGGGGGGCGACGGCCAGGGGCAATTGATCGGGGGCGATGCCGCAGCCGTCGTCGCTGATGCGTATGAGTCGTTTGCCGCCGTCTTCGATATCGACAGCAACGCGTTTGGCTCCGGCGTCGAGGCTGTTCTCGAGGAGCTCCTTGACGACGCTGGCGGGACGTTCGACGACCTCGCCGGCAGCGATTTTATTGACCAGGAGTTGTGGCAGTGTCGCGATGTTCGCCATGTATTCGTTAGTCCGTCTTGGCAGGGCCTTGCAATCTGTAAGTGTAGGTGACATTATAGGAGCCAACGCAAATATGGTCAACGACGGGAGAAATCATGTACAAGTGCCTTAGCACCAACGATTTGCCGAACACCGCCAATTGGGCCGACACGCTTGGCCAGGCTGCGGCGCTCCAGTGCAGCGGTCTGGAGTTGTGTCTTGCGGGGCAACCGTTGGGTGAGTTTGCGGCCATGGAGAGATCCTCTTCACGCTGGCAAGAGATACTTGATGCAGTGGGGGGGGCGGGTCTGACGTTGGCGGCGCTGACGAGCGCCAGCTTCGATTTGTTTGGGTTGGCCCAGGCAGACGAGGGCGTGCGGGAGAGGGCTGTTGAGAGGTGTCGCTGGTTGGTGGACATGGCAGGGTGCTGCGCGGAGGCGCCCACTGTCATCGTCGGCGTCCGCGCGTTGCACGGGTCTGAGCAGCCGCTGGGTCAGCCGTACGAACAGGCCTTCAACAGCCTTTTTGGTTCGCTGATCACGCTGGCGGAGTATGCCGCTGACCGAGCGGTGACGCTTGGTTTTGAGAACCCCGCCCAAGGCCTGCTGCTTAGCCCGCTGGAAGTTCGTGACCTGATTGACCAGATCAACAACCCCTACGTCGGTCTGTGTCTGAATCCGCACAACGCGCAACGGCTGTACGACCCGTTGGATCTGATCGAGCTGCTGGGGCGGCAGATTGTGGCGGTGCATTTGCCGGCACGGGCTGGCGGGGGCGATGACGCGGCGAGTGAGTCGGTGGCGATGACGGGCAGGCTGAAGAAGCTGGGTGTTGAGGGTCCACTAATTTACCGGGTATGTGAGGCCGGGGCCTAAGGGGAGGTTTGTGTTGGCCGTGCCGATGCGTATATTTCGCTTGGCGTGATTTACAGGGTCTTTCGTTGTTGGCTGCGGGGGTCGTTGGGGGTGGGGCCGTTGGAGAGTTTTCCGGCGAGGATGCCGTGGCGAAAGCGTGCCATGGGGTCGTAGAAGGTTTGGCTGGTGTCGACGGTGTTGACGATCAGGCCGGTTCGATGGCGGGGGATTTGGCTGACGATCAGGCCGTCCGGCTGGATGAAGCACGAGCTGTAGGGGGCGTAATAGCCGCTGGCGTTGGCCATGCTGACCCAGAAGCCGTTGTTGGCGGCGTTGGCCTGCATGGTCTGTCGCATGATATGGGTGTGCACGGACGGGCCCTGCTGGCGGGCGTTGTAGAAGGATTGAATGACGCACTGCACGCGGCGTCGCAGGAGTTGGCGGTAGAGTTCGGGCAAGCGTAGATCGAAGCAGATAAGGAGGCTGCAGCGAACGCCGTTGATGTCGAACGTGACGAAGTGATCGCCGGGGCAGTAGTGTTTGAGGTCGGACTCGGTGCAGAATCGCTTGTCGTATCGGTCGACGAGTTGTCCTTGCGTGTCGATGAGATAGAGGCAGTTGTGTGGTTTGTGAGGGCTGGTGAGCCGATGGGTGCTGCCCAGGACGACCCAGAGTCGCAACGCCGCGGCCAGTCGCATGATCTCTTCGGTTTGCTCTTGCAGCTCGTCCCAGTCGATATCGTCAGGGGATTCGCGGTCGACGCCGGCGTAACCGGTGAGGGCGCATTCGGGGAAGTGGGCCAAATCGGCGTGCGATTGTCTGGCCTGGCGCATGAGTTTGCGGATCGTCGCCGCATTACGGCTTATGGAGTTGCTTACGGGGAATTGACACGTAGCTATCTTCACGTGGCGGGCACCTGTAATTAGGATGTGTGAGTGTGGTTACGACTGGCTATTACGGTCGCCGTGGTCACTTGCAAGGGGCAGGCGAACGGTGAAGGTGGTGCCTTGGCCCAGCTTGCTGTTTGCGGTGATGGTGCCGCCCAACTCGCGGACGATTCCATGGACAACAGAGAGCCCCAGCCCGGCCGACGACTGGTTGCCTCCTGCGAGGGTGCCGCGTGTGGTGAAGAACGGCTCGAAAATGCGAGGCAGGGTTTTGGCGTCGATGCCGCGTCCTGTATCGGAGAACTGCATGACGGCATCATCGCCTTCGTGGTAGAGGTTGATCCAGATAGCTCCGCCGTTGGGCATGGCGTGCTCGGCATTGTCAAGCAGATTGCCCAGTATCTGGTGCATGCGCGAGCCGGGCACCTCCAAGACCGGCACAGAGCGTAGGTGGAGTTCGAGTTTGATGTTTTTTTCGGCGAGGAGTTTTTCGACCAGTTGGGCAAAGGTGAGCAGGACCTCGGTGAGATCGACCAGGTCGAATTCGCGTGCGTCCTTTTCGGCAAAGGTAAGCAGTGAAGTAGTGATTTCGCCGACGCGATTGGCGGCCTCGGAGGTCATCTGCAGGGCGCGTTGCTGGAGTTCGGGATTGCTGCTAGTCAAGGCGTAGTCGACAAAGGTGGCGATGCCGCCCATGATGTTGTTGAAATGATGAGCGACGCCGGCAGCGAGTGTTCCGAG
>CAYNXW010000328.1:0-3441 GCA_964401265.1 uncultured Pirellulales bacterium
GGTCTTGCATTTTGCCAGGTTGATGAGTTGATTGCGTTTATTAAGGACAATTCGGAACTGTAGGCGAGTGGGGCGGGCTCTTCGCCATAACACACTGCATTCTGGTCAGGAGGTATGGGGGAGTTGTTGGTGGTAGAGGGTGAGGATCTGGTCGACCATGAGGCGGTGGTCGAAGGCTTGTTGGCAGCGTTGTCGGCCGGTGTGGCCCAGGCGTTGGCGGAGGTCGGGTTGGTCGATGAGTTGGCCCAGGGCGTGGGTGAGGGTGTCGATGTCGCGTGGGGGGACCAGGAAGCCGGTTTCGTTGTTGTGGACGACTTCGCGGGCGCCGTCGACGTCGAAGGAGACGACGGGTTTGCCGGCGAGGAGTGCCTGTGGGAGGGTGCGGGCGAGGCCTTCGCGTAGTGAGCAGTGTACGAGGATGTCGCTGGCGTGTAGTAGAGCGGGGATGCGGCTGGGGGGCACCAGGCCGGTGAGGCGGAAGCGGTCGGTGAGGTTGGCTTGGGCGATTTGTTGTTCGATTTGTGGGCGTAGTGAGCCGTCGCCGACGAAGAGCCAGTAGAGGTTGGGGTGGTTGGGGGCGAGTTTTTTGGCGGCGTCGATGATGAATTCGTGGCCTTTGAGGTGGAAGAGGCGGGCGACGGAGGCGACGACGAGGGCGTCGGGGGGCAGGTTGAGTTGTTGGCGAAGGGTGGCGGTTTGTTGGGGCGAGGGCGGGTTGAGGAAGGTGTCGACTTCGAGGCCTGAGCGGATGGTGTGGTATTGGTTGGGTTGGCCGATGCCGGCGGCGAGGGCCTGGTCGGTCATGGCGTCGGCGACGGAGATGAAGGCGTCGGTGCGGCGGGCGGCGCGTCGTTCGACGGCGATGTAGAGGCGGTTGAGGAGGTTTGATTGGTAGGGGTGGAAGGCGAGGCCGTGGATGGTGTGGATGATGCGGGGTCGGCCGCAGGTGTTGAGTTGGGCGGTGCGGAGGGCGCGGGTTGCGGGACAGCAGGTTTCGGCGGCGCGTTGGCGGAGGTTGTAGGCGGCGTATCGGCCGATGATGCCGGCTTTGGCGGAGTGGGTGTGGACGATGTCGGGATCGAGTTGGGCGAGGAGTTTTTTGAGTTGGCGGAGGGTGCGGAGGTCGTGGAGGGGGTTGATGGCGCGTCGGAGGAGGGGGATTTCGAGGTAGCGGTAGGGTGCGGAGCGGGCGCGTTGGACGAGTTGGCCCTCGGGGCCGTAGGAGGGGCCGGTGATGAGGGTGACGTCGTGGCCGCGGTCGTGGAGGCCTTCGCAGGTGAAGAGGGTGTTTTCCTGGGCGCCGCCGACGATGAGGCGTGTGATGATGTGTACGATTTTCATGGTGTGATTATAGCAATAAGTAGGTTGAGAGGTTGAAGGAAAAGGCATAAGGGATCAGGCATAAGGCATTAGTGAAGGTGTCGCCTGCGGCGACGGGTTGTTTGAGCGCGGGCAAGATGCCCGCGACACGGGAAGATAGTGGGCGGGACGCCCATGCCACGGGAATCATGGGCGGGATGCCCGTGCCACTAGTATTTGACCCATTGGAGGCAGAGGCCCTGGGGAGGTGCCATGGGGCCTGCGACGGAGCGGTCGGCGGCGGCGAGGATGGTGTGGATGCGTTCGGGGGGCCAGAAGCCTCGGCCGATTTCTAGTAGGGTGGCGACGATGTTTCGGACCATGTGGTAGAGGAAGCCGGTGCCTTCGAGGTCGAAGTAGATGTTGTGGTATTTTTGGTGTATGTGGCAGGCGAGGAGGGTTCGTACGGTGGAGAGGCGTTCCTGGCCTGCGGCGGCGAAGGAGGCGAAGTCGTGTGTGCCGACGAGGGCGCGGGCGGCATGTTGCATGGCGGGCAGGTTGCATGGGAGCCAGAAGTGGTAGGCGTAGTTGGCGAGTTGGGCGGGCATGTCGGTGTGGTTGAAAACGGTGTAGCGGTAGAGTTTGGAGTGAGCGGAGGCGATGGCGTCGAAGTTGTCGGGTACGGTTTGGGAGCGGCGGATGCGGATGTCTTTGGGCAGTCGGGCGTTGAGGGCGAGGGCAAGGCGTTGTGAGGGTATAGGCGAGTTGGTGCGGAAGTTGGCGACCTGTCCCAGGGCGTGGACGGCGGTGTCGGTGCGTCCGGAGGCTCGGAGTCGGACGGGGTGTTTGACGACTCGGGCCAGTACGGCTTCGATGGTTTGCTGGACGGTGGGGATGCCTTGGGCTTGTCGCTGCCAGCCGCGGTAGGCGGAGCCGTCGTAGGCGATGGTGAGTTTAATCTTACGTTCGGTCATGGAGGGGATTATAATGGAATGTTTGGAGAGTTGAAAGTTGGAGCATTGCTGGTGGGCGGTGTTGTGTGGCATTTTGCGTGCAAAAGCGTGAACTGATAGAGGGCTTGTAACTTTGTTTGTGTAAAAGGGTTGTGGTTATGTTGCCAAGGACTCACGAAAGATGCGGGCTGGTCATGGGGCTGATAGTGGTTATGCTGGTGTTGTGTGGCGCCGGTGGATGTGATCGATTTACGAAGACGGAGGCAGAGACGGTTATGTGCGAAGAGAAGCAAGATCTTGGGTCGGACGAGCAGGCGGAGGCAAAGGCGGGGCAGGGGGCTCTGCAGGTGAGGCTGGAGACGAGTATGGGCGAGATAGTGATTGAGCTGAATGCAGAGGCGGCGCCGGTGACGGCGGAGAACTTTGTAAGTTACGTCAAGGCAGGGTTTTACGACGGGACGCTGTTTCACCGGGTGATTAAAGGTTTCATGATCCAGGGTGGTGGTTTTGGGGCGGATATGAGGCAGAAGCGGACGGGGGCGGCGATTGTGAACGAAGGGGCCAACGGGCTCAAGAATGATCGTGGGACGATTGCGATGGCGCGGACGAATGATCCGGACAGTGCGACGTCGCAGTTTTTCATCAATCACAGCGACAACGATTTTCTGAATTACGGCGGCAGCGGCAAGGCGGGGTATGCTGTTTTTGGCAAGGTGGTGAAGGGTATGGAGGTGGTGGACGCCATTGCGGGGGTGGCTACGGGCGTGCGAAACGGGATGAGCGATGTGCCGGTCGAGCCGGTGGTGATCACGTCGGCGAAGATGGTTGGGCGTGGGGACGGGGTGTAGGGGGGGAGTGTCGCGACGGTGTTGTAAGGTTCTGGCAAGTTGGCCATCGCCTGTCCTGCCTGCGGCCTGGCGGCCTTAGTTGGACAGGCGCTGCCACGCGTCGGGGTCAAGCAGGGTGAGGTTGGAGCCTTGATTGAATCGCTGGGTGTATTTGCCTCGGACGCCTCTTTTTATGCGGGGGAAGTCGTATTCGGGTTGGAGGTCATCGTCGTGTGGATCGGGTTTGTTCTGCATGTTCAACGTGGGGACCTGAAGGTTCGGCCTGCAAATCAATGGCGGGCACGGCCCGCCCTAGTGCGTCTGTGAGTGTGTATGATCGGAGAGGTGCAAGTCCTCTTCAA
>CAYNXW010000329.1:0-3426 GCA_964401265.1 uncultured Pirellulales bacterium
CCCTGGCGGAGCACCACTTTGATATAGCGTGCGCAGGCCTGGACGTTCGAGACGGTGAAGATGAAGGGCACTTTTTCGGTGGGGGACCAGACGGGATGGTCCAGTTGGTCGAGTCGCACGGCCTTGGCCAGACGAAAATCGGCGCCGTCGTCGCTGACCAGGACGGCCGCGTAGGAGGGGTAGCGAACACTCGAGCCGCCGCTGACGGTGTGCAGTCGCACTTCGTCAATAGCGCAGTGTGCCTGCAGGTCGATTGTCACGGCAGGAATCAAAGGGATTGTCATCCAGCCTACGGTACTCTTTTTGATCCAGTCGGCGCCGAGCTTGACGCCATCGGTAAGCTGGAGGTGGTCGGCCGGATCGGAACAGAGAGAATAGTTGGGTGGTACGGCAAAGGTGCACGCGTGTCCTCGTGCGAGATTATCGGCAGCAAGAAGGGGGCCTGCGCGCATGGCGTTGAGGCATAGGAGAGACGCGGCAGCAATGATGCAAGTGTGTTTGTATGACACGTACACTATATCCCTGTGATTTCCGACTCGGTGGCGTGGCCCGGTGCTTCAGAACGTTTTCTCATGGCGTGTTTGCTCCAAGGGCCTGCAACGTGGGCGGTCTAGCTTTGGTGAAGCACTATTTCAGCATACGATGTGGGAATCGGCCGGGCCAGTGGTCGGCCAGCAGTCGGTGTTAAGAAAGTTAAACCAGGCAAGTTTTTTTGCGGACGGAAGCGTTGTGCGCGACTATGACGATTGCCCGGCTGAGAGGGTTAGATTGTCTGTAACGATTGTGCATGGCATGTGAGAGGTGCGATGGCGGCGGCCCCGGCAGTGGGGGTGCAGGTGGCGTCAGGTAACACGCACGGTATCGGGCGTCTGGTTCATGTGGGTTTGGTGGCGTCTATAAGCTCGCGATAGAGCGTTTCGAGTATGCGCATGTTATTGGTGGTGTCGCCATAGGCCTCGACGCGCTGGCGGTTGAGGGAGGCCGCTCGCAACCGAAACTCCGGCTGTTCATAGGCGCGGGTCAGGCACTGGGCCAGAGCGGCGGCATCGCCGACGGGGTGAAACAGGGTAGTGACGCCCTCGTCGAGCCACTCCCTGTTGACGGGCAGGTCGGAGGTAATGGGAAACAGACCAGTGGCCATGGCTTCGAGCAGCGCGACACTGATGCCGTCCCATCGCGGATGGGAGAGAAACACGTCGTGGTTGTGCAGCAGTTGCAGGACCTGGCTGCGGGAGACAGCATCGAGGAACCGCACACGGTCATCGAGGTGACAGGTGCGGACGAGTTCCTGCAGCGTTGCCTTGAGGCTTCCGCCGCCACTGAAGGTCATCTCGCAGGGGATGCCGGCGTCGCGGAGCAGGGCGAGGGCCTTGATGGCGGTGGGATGGTCATATACATGTTCAAGGCGTCGGGTGCTTAGCAGTCGTAAAGGCGTTGGGGCGGGCAGAGGCTGCCTGGGCTGGTAGGCAAAGAAACGCGTGTCGACTCCCAGGGTGAGCACCCGGACCTTATCGTCAGGCACGCCCAGGGCCACCGCCTTGTTTTTGAGGTCTGCCGAGACCGTATTGACGCAGGTGGCCTGGGAGAAGATGCGCCGCAGCAAGGGGCGCCAGAGACGCGAACGACTCCCCACGCTCAAATCGGTGCCGTGGGCGGTCGTGACCGTGGGGTGGAAATTACAGACGAGTCCGGCGAGCCCGCCGCTGGTGACATAATGGGTATGTAGAATGTCTGGTTTCAGTTGACGGACTACGCGACGTGCGCGAATCATGCTGAGAGGATATTTCCATTTGCCCTCGGTGCGGGAATAACGGCCGGCCAAGGCGACCTGGTAGGTGGTGACGCCGCGGTCGGGTGTGGGTGACAAGGCTATGAAACTCACCCGATGTCCGGTGCCCTTGAAGTAGTCGATATATGGCTGGATGTGCTGAAAGCCGCCCACGCACACGTAACAAATATGCATAATCCCGTTCTCTGCTCTGCTAGACGTTCGACGTTGACGTTTGGGGTTCGACTCCGCGCACGGCCAGGCCGGCTTGGTTGAGGATGTGCTGCACGTGGTCTCGCTCAGCCTCGATGGTGAAGCGGCGCGACTGTTCGAGAGCCGCCGACGCCATGTTGCGCCGGAGCGGTTCGTCCGCAACCAACTGTCGCAGCGCCTCGGTCAGGGCGGGTACATCCTTGGGCTTGACGAAGAAGCCGGTGCGGCCGTTTTGTGCCACGCGTGGGATGCCCCCCACATCGGTGGTGACGGTGGGTAACCCGTTGGACATGGCCTCGGGCACCACCTTGGGCATGCCCTCGGAATAGGAAGGCAGGACAAAGATGTCGTTGCGGCGGTAGATGTCGCGAAGGGCTTCGTTGGCGACAAAGCCGAGGAAATCGACATTGTCTTGCAAGTTCAGCTTGCGGACGAGTGCTTCGAGATCGGCTCGCCGGGGCCCATCGCCGACCAATTGGGTCCGCACGTTGAGGCCGGTATCGAGCAGGTTGCGTGTGGCATGCAAGAGTTCGAAGATGCCCTTGTATTGATCGAAACGTCCCACATAGAGCAGGTGGCATTGCGGCGACTGACTGCTGGCCGGGCGTGGGGCGACCTCATCGGCGCAATAGGTGGAACTGGTGACGCGAATGACTCGCGTATTGTGCCGGCCGTACAAGTCCACCAATTCCTGGCCTGTGGCAATCGACAATGACGCGCCGGAGACCATGGCTTTGGTGGCGAGGTGATGTAGCCAACCGGCCAGACGGCCCAGGCGGGGCATGTGGCGGTATTCAAAATTCAATCGCATCATGTGGCCGAAGTTGCCTGCCAGGCGCAGTGCGTAGGGCTGGGCCTGGATCCGACAGACGGCACAGGCCAAGAGCGACAGGTAATTTGGCGTGGAGATAAGGACCGTATCAGCAGCCCGGATGGGCCCCCAGATCGCTCGCATGAGCCGACCAGGGTGGCGAAAGGCGTTGACTTCCCAACGGTTGAAATAGTGCGGCAGCGTCCTCACCGTCAGGTTGTCCAGGACCAGCGGCGAGGTGTTGCGGCTGATAGGCTCGCGGCCCAGGGGGGCGCAGAGCTCGACAGTATCGTAGAGCGGCGCGAGCATGGCCATCAACTTGGCTATGGGGGGGAAGGCAAGATAGTTCTCGCCATTATGACTCAATTTAGTATGGGTGATAAAGCACAGTTGCATATTGCTGCTCACGACGCCTGTGGGCGTATAGGGGCTCTGTAATGGAAATAGCGGTTGAGAGGCGCAGGTTGTCTTTTGGCGTTACCCTTGGAGGGGCACAAAGGCAGGGTCGAATTTGGAGACGTAGAGGGTATTGGCGGGGACGTCGTTGAGTACAATCGCGCCGGCTCCGATGCGGGCGTTGTCGCCGATGGTGACGGGCTCGAACAGGATGCTCACAGGAGGGCCTCCTCGGCAG
>CAYNXW010000330.1:0-3379 GCA_964401265.1 uncultured Pirellulales bacterium
ACAACAAACAATCGCACGAGCACAAATACGCCAAACTCTTCATCGATTTCCCCGTGGACTCTCAGCATGATCACAACGCAAGTGAGAATAGAAAAAAAGCCGGTCACGCTACAGGTAACGCCACAGAGTCCCAGCCATACGTGTTTGGCGATGCTCACAGGTTTTTTCGTCCCAACGCTTGGGTAGCCTTCAGGGCCAACGCGAAGGAATACTCCCGAGTCTATTGCTTCTTCTTAGGAACGACGGTCATGCTTTTCTTGATTTGCTCGGCGCCTTCGAGGGCTTTGCAGTGGGCAACCTTTTCCTTGACCTTGGTAACTTCGAGCAGGCCGACCTGTTCCATGTCCACATCAAGCACTTCGCCAGTGTCTTCGTCGACGAGTTCTTCCATGGTGACGACGAGGAACTGTTTGCCCACGGTGACGCCTTCGCGGCTGCCGCGGTTGATGATAATCTTTCCGGGCTTAGCCAACATGACGGTACCTTCCCAGGCAATGTCATCCAGTTGTTCGACAAGAAAAGTGACAGCCTGACCGATGGCGTCCTGGCAGGCTTTTCCAACATTGTCCTTCTTGAAGCCCTCGAGTTGGCCTGTCAAGCCGCCCAGCCGTGAGCCGTAATAGCCTAGCCCGCCGCCTTTCCTGTCCGACTGGCCCACGACTCTGGTCGAGGCCTTGACCTGTCCCGTCTCGGAATCGACGAGGTAGAGAGTGATATTCACCTCGGCGGAGTCCTTCTTGCCGCCGAGGCGAATGCCCTTGATGTTAATCCCTCCCTTGCCTCCGGTAGTGCTCTGCTGGACGTGGGTGATCGCACCCTTCACCAGGAGTTGCGCGGTGGTCATGCGACCGATCTTGGGCGCCTTCTTGCCTTTGGCGGCGCGCCCGCCGGCAGCAAAGTCCTGTTCTTCAATGGCCTCCTGACGCATTACCTTGTCGCCCAGCACAATGAACCAGTCACACTCGTGCAGCGTGTCAGTCATCATCTCCGTGAAGGCGTCGCCCAAGGCCCATTGGCCTTTCCAGTTGGACTTGTTCTCGAATTTACGAACCATGATGCTATAGCGAAGGTTGCCCTTGGGCATAAACTTTGTTGGCTGAATCTTATCCACGATCAGAGCGTAAGGATACTTGCCTTTACTGTCCAGATAGTAAGCCGTTCCCCAGATATTGATGCCATGCTCCCAGGTGCGTTCAAGTTCCTTGGGCCTGTTGTAGAGTTTATAGACATCCATAGCCTTTGAGTCTTTGCGGATGTAAGCGTTGAAGTGCGACTTGGTCTTGGCCTTGGTCTTGCCCGGTTTGCGCACTTCGACAGCAGTGTAGTCATCCAGTGTGACCTGCGGATCGTTCAGAGGAAAAGGCTCATGGGTAACAGAGCCCAGCCCCACGGCGAGCATCACGGGCTTGGCGTTGATGTCGCCCTTTTCTTTCTTGAGTTGCTTCCAGTCAAGACGCCGGTACGCCTGCTCAGCAGTGTCCTGGTCCTGACTGGCCTGCGACTCGCTTGGCTCTTGCGTAGCGTCTGGCTTGGCGGTGTCCTCAGCGAACAAGGATAGCGAACACACGCAGGCCATTGCGAACACGCAAAGCAGTGATTTCATTCTATTCATGTCGGGGCTCCCATCAATTGGTACACAAAGCGTGTCCTGGTACAGTCAAAGCGGTGCGAGTAACTCTTCGACGGACAGACTATAAGATTTTGAGACTGACTCTTGCGACTAAGATGGCGTTTATGCGTCGGCGTTTCAAGAAAAAAATAAGGGCGAAAGGGCCTCTGTATCAGTTCCGCGCCAACAGCCACACACTGTAATGACATGTGGGCCCGGTACGGACGCTGCGGTGTTACCTATGTTGGCTCGCTGAGGCTGCGGTGAGGCCAGGGGCGATCGGGATGTGCGATAGGGCAGACGCGCGTGATTGTCACCACGAAGCGTAGGGTTGTCCGTTGGAGCCTATCTCGGGAGCGTTGGGAATGAATTCACCCGTGGCGACGTTGTAGATCCAGGCACGGTCGCCGCCCAGGTCGGTCGTCAGCGGGCCAGGCTGATCGACAACCATAAGGCTTCGGTTGCCCGCCTTCGCCCCGACGGTCAAACACGGAATCCGACCCCTGATGTAGGGCCCGAAGGGAAAGGCCGGGTTCTTCGCGACAGAAACCTGCCCATCACTGTTGCTGTATTGCTTGAGCTGCCTTCGGAAAGCTTCGGGGCTCCCGGCTGCATTGACACCGTCTGACTTGGCACTGGGCAGCGTAGCTTTGTGCTCGGCGTGGTACCAGTCGATAGCGTTGCGAATAGATGCAAGATTGGCACGAAGCGCCGATTCCCCCGCGTTTCTGCTGGACGAGCTTATTCGGGGCACAGCAACCGCCGCAATGATGCCCAGGATCACAATAACAATCACCAGCTCAACCAGACTGAATGCTCTTCGCGCAGCAATCGGCATAAGCAACTATCCTCGCTTCTTTCCGCTCGGCCACGGTCACGCATCGTCTGGCCCTGACACCACGACTGGGCAGACACCACTCCTTACTTATCGGCTTTCTTGCGACCGCGTATATTAATAAGCCTCACTTTCTCCCCTTACGAGGACTTCACTGTGCAAATAGGCGACTAACTGCAAAAGACCACGGCCTGATGGGCATCGTACAAGAAAGACACATGTTTTATAGGACTGTAATATCCTCTATGGAAACACGGAAAGGACCATTTCAAGCCAAAACACCCACAGGCAGATCGAGCCGGGGCTTGAGAAAGTAGAGGTGGGTGGCGCAGACAGGGCACCCCGTAATGGTTTCCAGAGCATAGCGGTAGTAGTGCAGCTGGGCCGCGTAGTCGGCGGCGCGGGCGGAAGCGGTCTTCCGGGTAACATTGTCCGTTTTGAAGTCGATGACGGTCAGACCTTCATCGTGCGCGAAGTAGCAATCAATGATGCCACGCAGCAGGATGGGCTGGTCAGCGTCGTTGGGGGACAGTTGCTGCTCCGGACAGAGCTGCCGGGCGGGTAGGGCGATGGTGAACGACCATTCGCGTTGCACCGCGTCATGATGGGCGAGCAGCTCTTGCCCCAAGGCGCAGGCAAAAAAGTCAGCAACGGCACGCACGTCGATGCAGGCTGCCTGGCGGGGTGAAAAAACCCCCTGTTTGACGAGGCTCTCAAGTTGCTCTTGGACGCAGGTAAGGTCAATGGGCTGCGCAAGGTCGAGACGCTCAAGAAATAGATGGGTCCAGGAACCTATTTCGCCGGCACTTATGGGCTCGGGGACGCTGAGCAGACACCGTGGCCGCGACGTAAAGACACCAGGTAGGTCGGCGGCTGACTGGTCAGACGGCACCTTCCCTGGTGAGCCGCACAGACCAGCAGGACGTTGAGACGTT
>CAYNXW010000331.1:0-3379 GCA_964401265.1 uncultured Pirellulales bacterium
GGAAACCACCCCTCAAAAACACCCCCGAAACGCCTCAATTTGGCTCAAAAACGTGCAAGTTTGACCCCAAAATGGTTCAGTTTGGCCCAACTTTTTGCCACTTTTTGAAGGTCGCTGACCGAAATGCGCACAGCCTAACTTGCCCAGCTTGCCCAGCTTGCCACATTCTTGGCCTCTTCTGGCGACACAAATGCGCACAGCGACCCTGTTACAACCGCGCTCGCCGGCAGCTTATGCGGGACCATTCTTGCAGTGCTGCGTTACCCGCTCAGCCACCTGCCTGCCCATGGCGAAGGCGTTGTCCAGGTCTTCCTCCACGGGTCCAAAGCGTGCCTCGATCACCGGCTCGACCACCTCGAGCTTGAGAGTTGCCGCCCACTCCTGCAACGCCTTGACCGCCCCGCCGCTCCAGCCATAATTACCAAAAATACCCACCTGACGGTTCTTGATGGCCTTGCCCGCCAGCAGCCGGACCAAATCGTCCATCGGCGGGAACAGTCGGGTGTCGTAGGTGGGCGCGCCCAGAATCAACCCGCCATAGCGCCAGATATCCCGCAGAATAAACGAGCGGTGCACCTTCGAGACGTCGTGCATCACCAGCGTTTCGCCGCCGCCGGCCCGTACGCCCGCCGCCGCTGCCTCGGCCAGCCGTTCGGTATTGCCATACATTGAGGCGTAAGCCAGGACCACCCCAGGCTCGGCTACGTGTTGGCTCCACTTGTCGTAGAGCCCGATGATTCGGCCTGGATTCTTCCGCCAGATGGGCCCGTGCGTCGGGGCTACGACGGCTACGTCCTGGCCGGCCAGTTTGCCCAAGGCCTTTTGCACCATGGGGCAATACTTGCCCACGATGTTGGCGAAATAGCGTAGCGTTTCATCTTCGCGTTCGGCTGTGTCGAGCGTTTCGTCGAAAATGTCTCCGTCCAGCGTCCCGAATCCCCCGAACGCGTCGGCGCTGAAAAGCGTTTTGCTGCTCGCCTCGTAGGTCATCATCGTTTCGGGCCAGTGCACCATCGGCGTGGCCACGAAGTGCAGCGTGTGTTGGCCCAACGTGAGCGTATCGCCGTCTTTCACGACACGCACGTTGTCCGTAATGCCGTACAGCGCTTCGAGAAACTGGGCCATCTTGGCGGTGCCGACGATTTCCATTTGGGGATAAAGCTCGCGCAGCAGTCGGATGGAGCCTGAATGGTCCGGTTCCAGATGATGCGCGATGAGATAGTCGATGCCCCTCTCGTTGCCGAGCACCTGGCGTAATTTGTTGCGCAAGGCCCCGGCTGACTGGTCCTTGACGGTATCGAGCAGGGCGACCTTTTCGTCGTCGATGACATAGGCGTTGTAGGCCACACCCTTGGGCAGCGGCCAAAGGGACTCGAACAGTTCTGTTTGTCTATCGTTGACTCCGACCCAGGTGATGCCTTTGCTGACAGGGATTACGTTCTGCATAGTCTACCTTTGTTAATGTTGCAATGATTGTGAAATGTGCTGTTGCTGCCCTGCCTCGAGCCAATGCTCGGCAAGCGCTGCATAGTCGAGACAATTGACCATTCCATCAGGTCGTAATGGTTGACGGCGCCGGGATAGAGAAAGTCAGCCGACGATACAAACTGCCACGTAAGGCGAGGGTAATCGTAGCCGTCGATGGCGAGCTGCCAGTGGTCTTCGGAGCCGTTGCTATCGCCAACAAAATCCCAGCCGACAAAGCTGCTTTGCTGCTTCATGCTCGGGTCCGTTAAAGGTGTTCCCCAATCGTTATGCGGCCCCGCTGTATCTAGAAAATAACAATTGCTGATATAGTCCATGCCATCGTTGTGTCCACACAGGCCGCCGAGATACCAGGAATCGCCCTCGCCGGTAACAGAGCCGGTCGAACAACAATTGCTAACACTGCCGCGGTTATATCCGCACAGGCCGCCGAGAAGGGTGGAATCGGCCCCACCGGTTATATGTACGTTTTTCAGGCCCAGGTTTTTGACTTCCCCGGAGGGTCCTTCTATCTGGCCGAACAGGCCGAGATAATCGTTGCCCGCACCGGCGGTGTCAATGGTCAGATGGGAGACTATATGGCCGTTGCCGTCAAAAACACCGGCAAATGCAGTGCCTTGAAAACCGAGGGTGGAATCATCCGTATCCGGTGCGATTACAGCGGTGGTGAAGGTGTTGGGTTCGGCGAGGTTGAGGTTGATGTCGGCGGTTAGGATGAAGTGTTCGGACCAATCGTCAGGATTTTGGGACATTTCTATGAGGTCGTTGGGTTCGCCGATCCGGTAGGGATCTTCTGGTGAACCGTCCCCGCCACCATAGGGATACGCTGCTGTTGTGGCTGTTAATACCAAGACAAAGGCCAGGAAGATAGACAGGTTTTTCATCTTAGCCTCCGAAAAAGGGTGTGCCTTTCCCACGTCACAAGACGTGTTATTATAGCATATGTGCCACTGCGGGGCAACAAGAAAGGTATTCCTCAGAAGACGCGGTGTATTCTGGTGGAACGATGCGGATGAGAGTTGGCTACAAGACCAGGAATATAAGATAAGTAGTCTATGGGTCGGCGGTGTGTGATGATATTACGGGTGAATGGCGTCGCGTAAGACTTGGGCCAGCTCGTCGGCGGTGAGCGGGGTCGGGTTGGCCTTCATGCTGCTTGCCTGGAGCGACTTTTCCACGAGAGGTGCGATGGCTTGTTCGTCGATGCCGTAGTGGGCGAGTGTGGGGACGGCGAGGCCTTCGAGTCGCTGGTGCAGCCACGCCAGGGCGTCTTCGGCGTCTGCGGCCGGTTTGCCGGTGAGCATTTGGCCGACCTGGTCGTAGCGTGCCAGGGCCGGGCTATCGGGGTTTTTTTGGCGCAGGGCGGCGACGTTCGCTTTGATAACAGAGGGCAAGAGTCTGCCGCAGACTGCTCCGTGTGGGGCGGCGAACATACCGCCCAAAGGCCCGGTGATGCCGTGGACCGCTCCGAGGCCCGCGTTGGCCAGCGCCAGACCGCTGAGCAGGCTGGCCACCGCCATGTCCTTGCGAGCGGCTGCGTTGGTTCCGTCGTCGTAGGCGGCCTGGAGCGATCGGCCGACAAAGCGAATGCCTTCGCGACAGAAGCCGTCGGTGATGGGATTGGCTTTGAGGCAGACGTACGCTTCGACGAGTTGGGTCAGGGCGTCGAGCCCGGTCGAGGCCGTCACCGCGGGGGGCATGCTGTGTGTGAGCAGCGGGTCGACCAGAGCGACACGCGGCAGGCACCAGCGATGGCGCAGGCTTACCTTAACACGCTGTGTCGGCTCGGCAATAACGGCGTTGCGTGTTACTTCCGCTCCTGTTCCCGCGGTGGTGGGCACGGCGATGCACGGGGCGGGGCGTTTCTTGAGCGGCTGGCCCTTTCCGATGACTT
>CAYNXW010000332.1:0-3376 GCA_964401265.1 uncultured Pirellulales bacterium
AAGTTTTTGTTTGATTCAGTCATGGTCTTTGAGTATCTCCTGCAAGCGTTTCAGGCCTCGGTGGACCTTTGCGAGGACGGTGCCGATGGGCATTTGAAACTGGTGAGCCAGTTCTTTGAAGGTCAGGCCGCTGTAGTGTCTGAGGACGATGATGTCTCGGTCGATGTGGGCCAGGTGGTTCAGGGCGTCTTGGAGTCGGTCCTGTTGTTCGTTGTTGGTGGCGTGTTCGACGGGGCTGGGTCGGTCGTCGGCGAGGTGTGCGGCGATGCGGTCATGGTGGGGGTTGGTTTGAGCGTCGAGGCTGAGGGCGTTGGTGCGGCCGGTGCGTCTGAAGTGGTCGCGGGCGAGATTGGCGGCGACGGTGAAGATCCATCGTTCGAAGCGGTCGTGGTGATGGTAAGTTTTCATTTTTTCCATGAGCCTGACAAAGAGGTCCTGGAGGAGGTCGTCGGCGTCGGCGGGCGATGCGGTGAGCCTGAGGAAGTACCGGTAGAGCCTGGAGCCGTAGACATGGGCCAAGTGTTCAAAACCGGCTGGCTCGCCTCTCTGGCATTGTTGAATCGCTTGATTAAGTTGGTTGTCGTTCATTATATCCACAGCTGTCTATATAACGGTTGTCAGCGTGTGATTATTGCAGCTATTGCAGGGGCTGTCCGGCAGAGGTCAGGGTGCTTGGGGGGATTTGGGTGCATTTTTGGGTCATCAAGTCTGTGGCGTTGGTGTGGCCGGGGGTCGGCGTCGGAAGGCTTGGGTTTGTTAGTCCTTGTAGTAAAATGGTTTACGTTGTTGGGCGGCCTGTTACATTTTCCATCGAAAAGGCCTTGCAATCAAGGGTTTGGTCACTATAATAATGATCTTTTGTCGAACAGGAGATAGCGATATGGCTCGAGTATGTTGTTTTACGGGCAAACGGACGCGTGCGGGACGGTCAATCGCCCGGCGTGGTAAGGCGAAGTACCTCGGTGGTGTGGGTCGCAAGGTGACGGGTATCACCAAGCGCAAGTTCAAGCCGAACATTCAGAAGGTCCGTGCGGTGGTAGACGGCAAGGTGGTTCGGATCAAGGCATCGGCCAAAGCGATTCGTAATGGGTCGGTGGTCAAGCCGGTCAAGCGAGATTACCAGCCGGCCGAGGCGGAGCAGGCCTAAGGGGCCTGTGGCAATTCCTGACCGGAGCGAGGGCAACGGGCAGGTTCATAGAGTATAGTAAAGAAGACGAGGTGTATGCCTCGTTTTTTTTTGCCTACTGATGGGGGGGCGTGGCGTGGTTGTTCTTCTTTAAGAGCTTATTTTATAGGCACTTAGGTGTAATCGTTTTTGATGAAGAGAGCTGTGGCGTGGCGGTCTGGGTGGGTCGTGTCCAAGACAATGGTCGGTCGCAGCGTTATAATGAGGTGTCCTTTACAGGTGTAAAGAGGCGTTTCGGGGGTTTCTGGCGTAAGGAGCGTGGTCATGAGCAGCAAGATCAACGAGCAGGAAGTGAGGCATGTGGCCAAGCTGGCGCGGCTGTCGTGCACGGATGAGGAGATAGGGCGGCTGACGGTGGAGCTGGGGTCGATTTTGGAGTATGTGGGGCAGCTGCAGGAGTTGGACACGACGGATGTGGAGCCTTTGGCGCACTGTCTGCGCATCAGTAATGTGTTCCGGGAGGACGAGGTGAGGGCATCGCTGAGCAGCGAGGAAGCGTTGGCGAATGCGCCGGATCGTGATGGGGAGTATTTCGCGGTGCCCAAGGTGCTTGGAGATGGGGGGGCTTAGGCGGTGGTGCGTGGGGGGCGGCAGGGGTAGGTGATGGCAGGCGGGTTGGATTTGCATTATGTGTTGAGCCGACGTCAGGGTGAGCCGGTGCGGGAGGTGCTTCGGCGGGAGCTTTGGCGGTACGCGGCGGAGGCGGTATCGGCCCAGTGGGGGGCGGTGGAGCGGGGCTCGCTGACGATCACGACGGAGAATACGCAGGGCGAGCTGGTGGGGGGTATCTACGGGGATTCAGCGTTTGGTTGCATGAATATTTTGTTGCTGTGGGTGCGCGAGGATTACCGGAGGCTGGGGGTGGGGACAAGGCTGCTGTCGCGGGCCGAGGAGGCGTCGCGGCAGGATGGTTGCCGGATGCTGTGTCTGGATACGTTTAATTTCGAGGCGCCGGGGTTTTACCTTAAGCGCGGCTTTGAGGCATATGGTGAGGTGGAGTTTTACGCGGGGGGGCCGGTGAAGTATTACTTCAAGAAGCAGCTTTGACTTGGGAGAGGTAGTGCTATGTGACAGACGGGCGTGGTAGAGCGTATTTCATTTGTTTTCGGCGGCGGCTAAGGTATAAGCGAGTTCGTGTGTGAAGAGATGGGGCATTCGAGTTTGAGGAAGGGGTCAGGTGCTATAGCTCTATGACAACTGGTACCGCACGTGGCGTGGGGGTATTGGGGCTGGTTTTGCTCCTTTTCGTGCCGGTGATGGTGAGGGGGGTGCAGGCGGGCCGGGCCAGGAAGATCGTGCTTTTGGCAGGCCATAAGAGCCATGGTGCGGGCGCAGACGAATATGAGAAGGACTTGAGGCTGTTCCGCAGCGGCGCAAACTCGACATGCAGGGAAAGGCGGAGGTGGAAGCCATCGGCAAAGAAATGCACGCCTGTCTGCCCGAAGAATACCAGTGGCTCAAGGAGTGGGAATATGTGTAGGTCGCGCCACAATTGGATGAGCATAGGGGGCGGCGTGTCACGATTGGTGTCGGTTTGTCTGGCGTGTAATCGCTGAGAGGAAAGGTATGGGTGTACCTATGTTTGAACGTCAGGCGGATATGCGTTGCGAGCAGGTCAGGCGAGTTGTCGCGTTAGGCGAGAGTGTAACGTGGGGGTACTCCGCATCGGAGAAGCGTCAGTGTTGGGTGAACCTGGTGGTGGCGATGCTGGAGGAGTACCAGGGCAGCAAGATTGCATTGATCAACCAGGGGGTGGGCAGCAATGTGCTTACTGCGGAGTGTCCGGCCTATGAGTTTTCCGCCAAGCCTTCGGCGCTGGAGCGTGTGGACAAGGAGTTGATCGCGCATAAGCCTGATCTGGTGTTTTTGTCTTACGGCCTTAACGATGCGCGCGGGGGAACAGCGCCGGAGGTGTTTCGTCGCGCGTACCAGGAATTGATTGATCGTATTCGGGGTGTTCTGGACCCTGTGATAGTGGTCTTGAACAGCTACTATATGCACGAGAGCCTGTATAAGCAGTGCGAGCATTGGCAGGAGAGCAGCTACGAGGTCAGCGAGGTGTACAATCTTGTCATTGAACAGCTTGCCCGGGCCAACGGGCTGATCCTGGCGGATGTATATTCTGCGCAGGTTGGGGTGGACTGGCTTGTCGATGAGGATCACTGTCATCCGAACGATCTTGGTCATCGG
>CAYNXW010000333.1:0-3364 GCA_964401265.1 uncultured Pirellulales bacterium
TGGTGATCGAAGAGCGTGAGCCGCTCCACGATGTGAAACGACTCGTCGACCCAGGCCTTTTCGCGATTGTCCCACCAGGCCTTTTCGTAGTAGAGCGTCACGCCGACCCAGCGCTTCAAGGACGTCTCCAGCCGGGTGTAGCTCTTGCCTTCGTCGCGCCACCCCAACAACCGAATCAGGCGGTAGCGGCTGAACATGACCTCCGGACTGGTGAAATCGTCGTCGCGCGTCAACTGGATCAACCCGAGGATCACTTCGTCGTCGAGCGCCGTCGGCAGCCCGTAGGCATCCGAGCCGGTGATCGTCAGCCGACGTTGCACTTCCCGCTGCTTGCCGGGGTCCCAGATGCGATCGGTGAAGTTGAGTGTTCGCACGCCCTTGGGGACGCGCGCGGTGAGCGTGGCCAGCGGGAACTCGGCCAGGTTCATCTCGTCGCGCCCCAGTCGGCGCCGCCGAGCCGGCATGTCCTTCGCGTCACGATTCTGGTTCATTCCCTCCCTTCAATACAACAGGCGGCGAAGCCGCTGTTTTTTGGGTTATGGAGTTCATATCATGAAGTTGCGCGGCGCGAAAGTCCGTGATTACCGACGGTTGCGGCGCCCTTCTCTGCCCGGGCTCCCGGTGGAAGCCTGCCCCCATTCCCGGTCATTGGCTGCCCGAGTTCCCGGTAAACGCCTGCCCGGATTCCCGGTGCCCGGCTGCCCCGGTTCCCGGTAGGTTCCGTTCGGGGGCTTTCGGGGGCGGGCGAATCGCCGGCAGCAGAAATGCCAGAAAGACGGCATTCGGACATTCGGGCGTTCCGGCTCGCTGGCCCGCCCGAATTATGGCGTGACAGATCGCCCGCTTTCTGGTATTCGGGCATTATGAACGTCATCGCCATCGCCAATCAAAAAGGGGGCACCGGCAAGACAACCAGCGCGGCGGCCTTCGCCGTGCTGTTGAGCCGGTGCGGGATCGCAACGCACCTGGTCGACATGGACCCGCAGGCCAGTCTGTCGGCGGCCTTCGGCCTTGTCGACCCGGGCGGGCGGCTCTTCGAGGCGCTGGCCAATCGCTCCCCGCTGCCGATCACCCGTGTGGCCGAGCACCTGACTATCACGCCCAGCAGTATCGACCTGTCGCGGGGCGAGACGCAATTCATCGCCGAGCCGGGCCGGGAATTCCTGTTGCGCGATTGTCTCGAAGCCACACCGCTGCCGTCGGAGGCGACGGTTATCGTCGATTGCCCGCCGTCGTTGGGCATTCTCTCTCTGGCGTGCCTGACCGCAGCCAGCGCGCTGTGCGTCGTCGTGCAGCCCGGGGGATTCGAGTTGAAAACGCTCGTTCACTTGCAGGAGACGGTGGCCGTGCTCCGGCAGCGGATCAACCCAAGATTGTATGTCGTCGGCGCGGTGCTGACCAACTGCCATCCACGTCGGGCGATTACCGATCAGGTGGCCGAAGAGGTCGGCCGAAGCTACCGCGTCCTCGGCCGAGTGCGGGCCGACGCGCGTATCCTCTACGCGACCACCGCCGGGAAGGTCTATCACCTGAACCGCTCGAAGGCGCTGGACGACTACCGGTTTGTTGTGAGGAATCTCAGGAAGGTGCTACCGTGGCTAAGAAACGGCTCGAAGGCGTCAGCGGTGTCCTCGGCGGGCTGATCTCGCCGGGTGCGGAGGAGCCGATTCGACCGACCAAGCCTGAAACGACCGAGAAGGCGCCGGGGCAGGTGAGGGCGGATCGGCCGGCGCCGTCGCAAACGTCGCATCGCGTCCAGGCCCGGCGAGGTCGCCCGCCCGACGCGAAGGATGGTCCATCCCCGCGGCGCGAGAAAGTCACCCTCCGCATCGACGCGGCCCTCATCGCCCAGTACCGTGAATGCTCGTGGGTTCAACGCCGGCAACTCTGCGAGCTGGTCGAAGAGGCACTCCGGGCATACCGCCCCAACGGCCGCCCGCGAGCCAAATGACCAGCACGCTCCCCGGCTGTAGCATCCGCGATTGCCCGGTGGCAAGGGAGCCAAGTGGTAGTCGGCAGCCCGATCGACCGGACCGTGGCTTTTCATCTCTCCGGAGGGGGGTATCGTCACAACATGCATTCACAAAAGGATTTGCGCCCTTGAGCGCCGTTACTGGCTGGCAGATTGCTGGCAGTGGCCAACCAGGATGTGCGTCACGCTCTTGCACGGTTTCAGGAAAAATGGTACTGTGCATTGTCGTGGGCCGCGTTCGCCCGGCTGATCGGGCGCGACACGGACGACAGCAGACACGCCCCTTCCAGCGGGCGCAGCTTTGTCGACGAGGTGACGTCGTGCAACCGACAATGTCGTTACTGGCGAAGTATCTGGACGAACTGGGAGCAGCCGCTTCCATGCCGGTCCGCGACGCCAAAGCTGCCAGGGCACTTCCTGTCTTCTTCGGCCAGACGTATGACGTTCACCGGGCCCGACTGTTCGACCGAGACTACGTACTCCTGCTTTGCCAGAGCGAAGACCGGCCAACGCCTGCCCAAGTCGAAAAGCACATGAAACTGGCAAGCTCCGCCCTCGGGCAAGACTTGGCATTTGTCTTCCGGACTCTGCCCACGTTCGATCGGAAGCGGCTCATTGGGCGTCGGATCCCCTTCATCGTGCCCGGGAGGCAGACCTACCTCCCCCCTGCAATGATCGATCTTAGAGAAAACCCGAAGGGAGGCCAACGAGTCCCGTATCCGTCGCGGGAACAGCTCTCTGCCCCCGCGCAAGTGGTCCTTCTGTACCACCTTCAGAGCAAACAGGACTGCGAGCAGTGGCCGTTGAGCCAATGGGCGGCTGCCCTGGGATACTCGCGCAGCACGCTGACCCGTGTGTACAAGGAACTGTCCGCCGCGTCCCTTTGCAGGACGGTGGCACGCGGACGGCAAGTCACCCTGGAATTCCCTGCGCAGCGCCGCGAATTGTGGGAGTCCGCGCTTCCGTATCTGGTGAGCCCGGTGCGAACACGATTGCGGGTCAGGATTCAGGACGAGGGACTCCAGATATTCGAGGCGGGGATCACCGCGCTCGCAGGACTCACGATGATCGCGGCGGACCGGGAGAAGATCTACGCCATGTCGTCGGCCGCATTCGAAGCCGCACGCGAGGATCGCAAACTCGCCCGGGCTGAATTCCCTGAAGCCGACACGGTTCAGATTGAACGGTGGCGATACGCCCCGGGCCTGCTGTCCCAAGACGACCGAACGGTTGATCGGCTGTCGCTGTACTTGTCGCTTAGGGACGATCACGACGAGCGAATCCAATCCGCATTGACGGAGTTGTTGGAGCCAATGCCATGGTAGACGGTCTCGAACATTTCCTGGCGCATTTTGCTGGCTTCGAGAGTCATTTCATACTCATCGGCGGAAC
>CAYNXW010000334.1:0-3363 GCA_964401265.1 uncultured Pirellulales bacterium
AACCGTTAATGAGAAGCCTTGTGGCTTCCGTTCTGTCCAAGAGTCTGCGGACTATGCAGGGCTATTTCATAGCGCCCCTTTGGGGCTTTTGATGTTTGGCCTAGGGCACATTAGGTAGCGTTGTAGTACTAACGCCGCATCAAGATGCGGGGCTTCAATAGGGTGTGGGGGTAGTGGGAGCACAGGGTGGTTGGCGGTGCCCCCTACTAACGTAGGGGGATTAAGGACATGTGGTATCGATAGCACCACGTAGAAGGAGGGAGATTGAGACTGCCGCATCGGCCTGGGAAGGCCTCCTCGCAATGACAGGTGGGGGTGCGGGGTGGCCAAGCGATTGGTCCACAGCAATGCTGTGGACTTAAAGAGTCACGGTATCGATTAGTAAATGTAAGGGTATCGCTGGGCGAGGAGTTTTACACACGGGCAAGACGTCCTCGCCACAGTTTAGAGCAGGGCGGTGCTGAAGTATCGTTCGGCGCGGTCGGGCAGGACGGTGGCGATGTTGAGGGCGTCGCCGTTGGCGATTTGGCGTGCGGCCCAGACGTTGGCGCCGCTGGAGATGCCGACGAGCAGGCCATGGTCGCGGCCCAGCTGGCGGGTGGTTTCGATGGCGTCTTCGTCGGTGACTTCGATGACGTCGTCAACGAGGGAGACGTCGAGGACAGCGGGAATGAAGCCGTCGCCGATGCCCTGGATCTGGTGGAGGCCCGGTTCATGGCCCAGCAGGGCGGAGACGTTTTTGGGCTCGACGGCGAAGATGCGGATGTCGGGTTTGTGCTCTTTGAGGAATTTGCCGACGCCCTGGAGGGTGCCGCCGCTGCCGACGCCGGCGACGAAACAGTCGATTTTGCCGGCGGTCTGACGCCAGAGTTCGACGGCGGTTTGCTCGTAGTGAACGCGGGGGTTGTCGGGGTTCTGAAATTGCTGAGGGACGAAGATGTTGTTGTCGGCGGCCTGGATCTTCTCGACAGCGGCGACGGCACCGGCGATTGACTCGCTGGCGGGGGTGAGCAGCAGTTCGGCGCCGAGGGCGCGGATGAGTTTCTTGCGTTCTTCGGACATATTCTCGGGCATGGCGATGATGACGCGGTAGCCTTTGAGCCGGCCGACCAAGGCGACGCCGATGCCGGTGTTGCCGGAGGTGGGCTCGACGATGACGGAGTCGGGGGTGAGTCGTCCGTCGCGTTCGGCACCTTCGATCATGGCCAGGGCGACGCGGTCTTTGATGCTGCCGCCGGGGTTGAGGAATTCCGCTTTGGCAAAGATAGGCTCGGTGCCCAACCTGACGAGCGGCGTGTTGCCCACGAGTTCGAGGATATTATCCGTAAGCATGTAAAAAACCCATCCCCCAACTGCGGCTATCGTGTCTGCTGTCATTTTCCGTCAAGACGGGCAAAAAATCAAGGGCGGGGTCGCCGGCAGGGTCAAAACACGCATTGTTGGCGTGGCAGGACGGGTCGCAGCAGGTCAAAAAGTGTGCTTGCGGCGGGCGAGGCAGAGGCCTATAATAGCTCTTTTCGTTGGTAAGTGTGGAAAGTGGGCCGGTTTAGAGAAAGCCGGCGATTTGAAACGATGAAACCTTAAGGAGTACACAGTGAATTACAAATACTTGCTCGGAACATTATTTCTGGGGCTGCTCGTGGTGGTAGCGGTGCCGTTGATCGGGGCGGAAGACACACCGAAGGCGACCGACGAAGCGGCCAAGGCGAAATTCGCCAACGACGCAGAGAAGTTCAGTTACACCATTGGCGCTCGCACGGGCCAGCAGCTCAAGCAACTGGCGGACATGGGCATGGAGGTCTCGCTGGAGGAGTACATCCACGGGGTACGTGACGCCATGGAAGGCAAGGACCTGGCGTTGACCGACGAAGCGATGCAGGAAGTGATGAAGTCCTTTCAGCAGGAGATGATGGCCAAGCAGCAGGCCAAGCGTGAGAAGGAAGGCAAGGAGAACCTGACGGCGGGCAAGGATTTCCTCGAAGCCAACGGCAAGAAGGATGGCGTCAAGGTACTGCCGAGCGGGCTGCAGTACAAGGTGCTCAAGGAAGGCACGGGCGATTCGCCTTCGCTCAACGACAAGGTCAAGGCCCACTACGAAGGCACGCTGGTCGACGGGACGGTCTTTGACAGTTCGTACAAGCGTGGTGAGCCGGCCACGTTCGCATTGCGAGGCGTGATCAGAGGCTGGACCGAAGCGCTGCAGTTGATGCAGACGGGCGCCAAGTGGCAGTTGTTCATTCCGGCGGACCTGGCGTACGGCGATCGTGGCAGCCCGCCGAAGATCGGTTCGAACGCGACACTGATTTTCGAGGTGGAGCTGCTCGAGGTGATCAAGGGCAAACCGGGCAAGGCCGGTGGCAACAGCATCCAGATCGCGCCGCCCACTAAGAAGTAAGCCAAGCCATGGGGGCACAACGAGACGACAACCGCGCGGGCCGGGATTATTCCCGGCCTGCTTTATGCGCGGCTTTGGGAAGCCGGGCATGGTAAGACACCCCCCGGCGGCGTGGCTTTGCGTAGTGGTGCCGCCCCGGCTTGCAGGCTTGGGACAGTCTGCCGACGGTTTGAGTATTTCAGGAGTGCCGGGCGGGGTTGTAGATCAGGCCGTTGGTCTGGGCGTAGTGCTGGAGGACGTTGACGGCTTGAGGGCGGAGGACGTCGCGGACGACCTCGATGCCGCGTCGTTGCAGGGTGCTGGGCCAATCGGCGGGTTTGTCGCCCTCGTCAAAGCCGATGGCACGGGCATCCTCGTCGCGGCCGGCGCAGAGGACGCGGCCCACACCGCTCCAGGCCAGGGCGCCCAGGCACATGGCGCAGGGTTCGACGCTGGTGACAAGTTCATGTTCGGCCAGCCCCTCGGCGCCCAGATCGAAGCTGTGGAGTCGGCGTTGAGCCAGGGCCAGGGCGACCATTTCGGCGTGCAGGATGGAACACTGCTGCTCGAGCACGATATTGACGCCGACGGAGAGCAGCTTTCCGCCGGCCAATTCAAAGACGGCTGCTCCGAAGGGCCCGCCGCTGCCTGCATCGACGTTACGTCGGGCCAGGTCGACGGCCAGCTGCATGCGTTCCTGCGACGTGTTGAAACGCTGGGGCTGTTGGGCCAGGAAAGGCTCGACCCAATCGGGCAGACGGAAGTTGAATGACAGCTTAATCATGTGTGCTTCTTTCCAAGGGGAGACTCTGAAACGAACTTGAGAATGAAAATGCCGATTCCACAGCACAGCTCCACGGTTATTCGTGTCGGAGGGATTCGATGGGGTCCATCTGGGCGGCGCGCCAGGCGGGGTAGAGGCCGAACGTGATGCCGATGGCGCCGGAGATGCCCATAGCGAGGAAGAGGGAGACGCCAGTAATGACGGT
>CAYNXW010000335.1:0-3358 GCA_964401265.1 uncultured Pirellulales bacterium
CACGAGGTCGCCCGGGCGCTACCCTGGACGACCCGCACCGGACGGATGAGCTATTCGTCGCCCACGATAGAGGATTCGCTCATCGCCCTTGAAAACGCGGGGCTCGCGCATGTCGTCGTGGTCCCGTCTGCGTTCCCCACGGTGGCGGTGCACACCATGTGGGATGTGCCTCAAGCCGTCTTCGGCCGGGCGGTTACACCTGATGAAGGCGTCGTGGTCGAAACAAGACCCTCCGGCATGACGGTTGTCTACTCGGCACTGGGCTATGCGGACTTCGATGCGGGACGCAGGGAGCTTCGCGACGGACTGGGGTTCATTGAAAAAATCGGCGTATTGGAAGCCCTTGCCGAAACAGACCCCTTGATCTGCCCGGAAGAACAAGAGCCGCCGGAGCAGTGCGAACCGGGAGACATTTGCGTCACGGTGATGGCCCAGGAGACCACCGGGCCCGACCTGAAGTTGCTGCTCTATTTGGCTACCGAGGACGAGTGGCCCCAGCAGTTCTTGACGCTGCCCACACCGAGCTGGGTCGTCACCCAGACCACACCGGTGCCCGACACCTTCCCGATACATATCCGCATCCCTCTGCTCGAGAATCTGTACGCCTTCACCAATGAGCAGCTTGAGGGCGCCCGATTGGGATTGGCGGTCGTGACGGGTGTCGCGTCAAATTTCATCGTGGAACCCACCGACGCCCGCGGTTTTTCCGCAACGACCCTCGTCTATCAGACCGGAGCGGCCATGGATTTCGGCTACGTCGAGCTGACGGTGCCCCAGGGAGACCTATGCACCCTGAACCCGTACAATCCGAATTGCCTGAGCGGCCCTCTCTTCTGGCAAGAACACTTCCTCGAACCGGCCAACTTTGTTCCAGGAGCCATCTACCTGGACGTGGCCGACCTCGACGGAGACAACATTGATGACATTATCATGGTGGGCGAGCCCCATTTTGAAGAGCCCAACCTGCCGCTCAACGTGCTCAAGCTGGGGGCGTACTACCTCAACGCGGACCTCACGGTTCGTGACTCGGAAATCATCGACGCCTGGTCCGAAGCCGACCCGACCTTCTACAGCCCCTGGGGCGTGCGCGTCATCGAACACAGCGGCGAACCGATGATCATCGTGGGCACCAATATCCCCGATTTGGCGCCGTTGGAAGACGGAAGCGGAGCCATCTTGTCCTATCGCAGGCAAGGCCTCTCGTGGGTGCGGTCCGTGGTGATGGCCAATCCCAATCCCACCGTGACCAACTACAACGCCATGATCGTCGTCACCGATGACATGGACAACGACGGTGATCAGGACTTGGCGCTCAGTTCCGCCTTCGGCTCGTCGGCCGTGGGCAGCTGGATGGAGAACACCGGCCAAGTCGACACCCCGTGGATTCCCCATCTGCAAACCATGGCGCCAGGAACGGACCCGTATATCCGCGGTGTCCTGGCCTACAAGAGCGCCGATCTCAACGGCGATGGCTACCCTGAGGTTATGTACAACGCGATGTTCGATATCGCCAACACAGACCCGCCACGCTACCGAGGTGAGATCTGGCTGGGCATCAATCCCGGCCCGCAGGGTTGGGACGATCCTTGGCAAATGGTGGTGATCGATGATGACAACTGGGCATCGGCAGACATGTGGTTCCATGATTTCGACGGCGACGGCTACCGGGATCTGGTCGCCAACCAGATCTTCAACTCCACCGTGACCCTCTACCGTCATCCAGGCGCTGACTTGACAGATCCCTGGGTGCCCGAAGTGATCATCGCCGGACTGACATCCCCCAGCGATATGTGGCTGGCCGACATGGACCGCGACGGGCTCATGGATGTCGTCAGCGCCGACCACACCGCCCACCGCGGTGTCTGGCACAAGAACCCCGGGCCGGGCGCAACCGAGCTTTGGCAGCCCAACCTCATTTTCCGCAACATCAGGCTCCCCGGCGACTTCGCCATGGTCGACCTGGATGACGACGGTGATCTCGACTGGGCCGGCACCTCGTTGACCCGGGGACAAGCATTCATCGTGGAACAGGTCCAACCGGCCGGCAGCCTGGTGGCCACCATCTCGGTGCCGGACAACTTCACCGGCCAGGTCACCAGACTGGTGGTTACCCTGGCCAACGAAATCCCGGTGACCGGCATACCTGCGGCTGTCCTGGCGCAGATCGAAAATACGGACAACGATGGCGACGGCGTGGGAGACGTTGATCAAATCCTCAACGCCTCCCGCGACCTGGTGTTACCGATTGAGGATGTCGGCGTCGCGGGCGACTTCTACGTGGTGGCGGCGCTCTACATGGTCGGCGGCGGCCAGTTTCAACCCGTGCCAGGGGTCGACTATTTGGCCAACAGTGCCCAATTGACCTTTGGCCAGGGTATGGTGGAGACTATGCTTGAGCTCGAACTGCTCACCGGGCCATAACGCCCGGCACCGTGACGGAATCTGGCCTTAACGCAAACGCGCGGAGCACCTCACGGTCAACTGCCGACAAACCCCAGGCAAGAGCAGAAGCGTACGGGCAGAGCGAAAATCCTTGTGAATAGAGAACACACGGAACCGTTCACAGTGGTGCAGGGTAACCGGTGTTGTTCCAGTGAGCCAGCAAGCCGTAATGGATAACCTCGAACACATTGCGGCCTTGCTTCTTGCAAGTGACACAAAGGACCAGATACGCTCGCAGCAGCGCGTGCTGGGGGGCCACGCGCGTCTTGGGTAATCACGGTCAACGACCACCGGGAACATCCTCCGCTCCGTGCCGCTGTTCGTTGCTTCCACCTCCGGCTCGGGTATGACAAGGAAGTCATCCTGAGTCGCTTTAGCTCGGACTCGACGAGCCAGCTTTTTCGCCCACGGATGTTCCCGTGAACGACGCGTGCCCAGCTGCGACTCCTGGCGCAAACACTCGACCAAGCTCTGACAGAGTACGCGCGGGACCGGCACACTTTACCCCTCGCTTTGGCAAGCATCGCACGCGATACGCCCAGCCGCAGCAGTTCACGAAGCATGCGCTGACTCGTTGTATAGGAGATATGACAAGCACCTTTGAAAAAGGCCACCGCCGCCGTCATGTCAGGACCGAGCGGGCCAGCCTGGCACACGTCCTCAGGCAACGGCGTCATGTGAATCTTACCCGCCTTCGAATCGCGGTACTTGCAGGCGCCATGCGTCGTCACCGTGTACCACAGCTCTTCGTTACAGCACGTTTCGCCTGGACACTATCGCTCGAGAGCCGCCTGGATGAGTTGTGCGAGTCCTTCTTGAGCCGAGCCACCCCCTCTTCCAGTTCGTGTCTCGATGCCGAATTGGTTAACATGTCATTTGGATATTGTCTGATGCCCCGAGTATTCTCAGATTTTCA
>CAYNXW010000336.1:0-3323 GCA_964401265.1 uncultured Pirellulales bacterium
CCGAGTGCCCGCGCTTACCCCGCCCGCGATCAGTCACCGCGCTTGATCCGCCGACGCAGCTTGAAGAGTTCCACAAAGGCGCGGGCGATGACTTTCAAATTGGCGCCGCTCTGCTGGCCCGTCTGCCGCGGGTAGTGGTGCACCCCACGCTGGCCTATCCGATAGCCGGCCCGTTGCGCTCGCGCAAGTATCTCCGCGTCGATAAGCGCGCCCTGGCTGTCCATGGCAATATGCTCGAAAATCTCCCGGCGGTAGAGCTTGAAGGCGCAGTCGACGTCACGCAGGTGCATCCCAAAAACAAAATTCACCAGCCTGCACCACGCCCACGCGTTCAGACGGCGGATCCAGGGGTCCTGCCGCGCCAGACGATAACAGCTGATGATGTCGTACTCGTCTATCATCTCCAGCAGGCCCGGCAATTCGCCAAGGTCGAACTGACCATCCCCGTCCGTGTAAAAGACCCACTCTTTGCCCGCCGCGCGAAAACCACTCTGCAACGCCCCGCCATAACCTTTATTAACCTCGTGGTGCAGGGCATGGACGTTCGAGTGCTCTGCGGCGAGGCGATCAGCAATGGCGGCGGTGGCATCCTGACTGCCGTCGTTGACCATGATGATCTCATAGTCCTCACTGATCTGAGGCAAAACCTCCAACGCCTGGCCCACCACCCGCTCAATGTTGCCCTCTTCGTTGTAGCAGGGAAAAAATACGGACAGGCTGATAGTGCGTTTGTCGTTCACGGGACGCCTTACTGGCCAGCGGGTGGACCGCCAGGCCCACGCCGGCGGCGCTAGGGGGTGTCGGCCTTGCTTGTGCCTGGGTTCTTCAAGTTCAGCTTGTGTATCATTCTACTCCAACGCTGCAAAAACTCCATGTTACGGGCGTCGGTAATGTTGGCAAAGAGGAGGTACCGCTTGTGCTGGTCGTCCTGGTAGGGGAAAATCAATTGCCATTTCTTCGATTTTCGCAACAGTCTCGCCGCGGGCAAGTCGTCACGTCTCGTGTCGAACAGGGCAAGGTTGACCCCTTCTTTATCGAGCCGCTTCTCCAGGGCCGCGACCGTGACGCCCCGTTGCTTCCAGAACTGCTTGAGATCGCCCCAGTGCTGGTAGTGCTCTATCGTGTACGCTGCCTGTGCCCGACCGTCGATAAAGAGCTTGCAGGGAGCCTCGCCCGTCTCGGCATCAGGCGTCTGGTGAAAACCTACAAACCCGCCGTGCGTCCAGCCGTTCAGAATGACGCCTTGCAGACGGTTCTCTTTGAAAAACTGCATAGCGGCCACGGGCTGGTCGCTAACGACAACCATCTTGCGAAATACACTATCGCCGCTGGTCTTCGAGCCGGGCTCCTTGAAGTACTTGTTACGCATCGTAACGCCAAACACGATGGTGGCCGCCAACGTACCCACCAGGCTCAGGGCCACCCCGGCCCAGACCAACCGTCGCGGCAGGACAGGCAGCCCAAGCGGCTCGTGACGGCGGGCTAAACGCCGCACGCATATCATGTTGATGACCTCTTGAACGGTGACGGCCAGAAACGGCGCCAACACCACCCCGCCGAGAAACACGAACCGACGCGACTTGATGGACATGATCAGCGTAATCGCAATCATGCCGATCTGGGCCAGATCGATCTTCGGCCAGGGGACATCTTCCGCGTGCTTGGGCTGGCGTCGACGCCCATGACGATCGTCGCTGAAGGGCTTGGTGAAAAAAAGGAACCACCAGGTCATCAACGCCACACCAAAGCAGATCAGGAAAATGGCGTACGCCAAAGTCTTTCCAAAACCATTAGTGTCAAAGACGGGTTTCCATTCAATCACCTCCCGCCACTGATTGCCTTCCTCACCTACCGCAACGGTCAGGGGGTGAATCAGATTCTCCAGACCAAAGGGACTGAATATAGCCGGAATGATAATCACTGCGACTAGACCCGCCAACAAAAACACTAACCCGCGCGGGCCAATACGCACAAAGCTGTGCTTGGCCAAGCGGCCCCACCGCATCAGCGACCAGACACCAATCGCCAACGCCGACAAAGCAGCCAGCACGCCGCCGATACGCCACAACTGCACGATCGTGGCTTGTTCAGCAAATCTGGTGGCCGCCGCGGTGTTGCCCGCCGAACGCACAATCAGTTGCTTACGGTGCAAATCGCTGACCATGTCCGCCAGACCCGCCGACCCCTGCAGCAGAAGAAAAACCGTAATACCCAGACCTGCCAACACCAGCCAGTAGGCGTGTTTGCCAAGATAATACTGGGCAGCGTAACCTCCCAAAACGACAAAAAAGATCATGAGAGCATAAATAAAACCGCCGTGCACATTGGACCACACAATCATCGCCGGAATCATGCCCGCCAACGCCCAAAAGCGACCCTTACGCCAGTAACTCAGAAGAACGATCATCAAAGCGGCAAAGAAAATAGTGCTCACGTTGGGACGCAAGTCAATGTAAGAACGACTCAGCAGCATGCCAAACGCCGCCGAGCCCGCCGCCAAAAGCGGATGTGCCCCGAGCACGCGCGCAGCCCAATACGCAAACAACCCCGTCAAAATCGCCTGGAGAAACTTGTACCAGACAATCAGATTCTCGCCACGCAACGCCGCCTCGCCTTCCGTGCCGTACCAGGTCTTCATCTTGTAAAAAAGCGTGTGCGTCAGCCAGTTCTGGTTGACCCAGCCTACATCCTCGCCCCCCGCCGGAGCGTAGCCCCGACTCTTCGCGCTAAAGGGGTCCTTCTGCGTGATATGCACCCCGAATTTGTCCAGCACCCGCATCTGCCACGTGCGACCCTCCTGACCAACGCACCATGGGTGCAAGTGGTAGCGACCGCACATCATGGCCACCCACGTGTCCCCACCCCCTATCGTCCGGTCCGCACTGTGCAGCGACGCCGCAATCACAGCCAGAATGCAGCCCAACCAGATCCATCGCCCCAGAGCGATCCTCTTGGCCTGGTTCGACTCCGGCCGCTCCGAGCTGACGAGCATCTCCTCTTGCCGAACCTTATCGTTGGTATGTTGCTCTTTGTTCAATACTCCACCTCACTTCAGCGGTACGCCTGGTCAAGGGAGGAACGAGGCGACCTTTTTGAGTTTCTGCGGCAGGTAGTTCTTGACGACAAAGTCGAGTCCATGTTTGGCGAAAGCCTGCTGCTCGACACGGACACCCGCCTTGAGCATATAGGTGATGGCCTTTTGCCATTGTTTGTGATGCTTGACAAAGGGGTCGTTCTTGAGCGCATCCTTGGCACGCTTGATATCCACCTCTTTTAACGGATGGGTGGGCAGCTCATACAAATCAACATCCTGCGGCGTCACA
>CAYNXW010000337.1:0-3315 GCA_964401265.1 uncultured Pirellulales bacterium
TTAGCAAGGAGATTCATGACGGCCTGGTAGATCATATCCCGGTCCGCCTGTACCACAAGTTCGCAGTCATGGCACTCGCAGTAAAAACGGGCCGATTTCTCCCGAGCCTGAGGCTCGAGCGTAATAATGATTTCGTTCACGAGCTCAATAAGGTCGAGAGGCTCTTTGCGCACACGCAACGAGCCCGACTCCATCCGAGAAAGGTTGAGCATGTTGTCAATGAGTCGGTTGAGGCGATCGGCTTGCTCCTGAATAACCCCGCAGAACCGTTCGCGGTCGCGATCCGAGTTGGCTTCGTTGTCGACAAGCAGCTCCGCGTAGGCGCGAATGCTGGCAAGGGGGGTCTTCAGCTCGTGCGAGACGCTGCTGACAAAGTTGTCCTTCATCCGGGCCAGCTCCTGCTCCGCAGTAACGTCGTGGATGACCGCCACCATCGCCATGACGTCCTGGTCGGCGTCAAGGACACACGAAAGCATGACCTGCAGACTGAGCGACTTGCCGCTGAGAGGGTCGGGACTTTCCAGCAGTTGGCGAGCCTGAAGCTGTTTGTTTTGCCGCGTACGCCGCAGAAGGTCAAGCAAAGGTTGGTTCGTGACGGCGTTTTCGATGGGCCTTTGCGCACAGTCTCCCAAAGCGAAGTCGAAGAGTCTCTCCGCAGCCGGATTGGCCATCAGCAATTCATCAAACTTGTCGGTAACAAGAACTGCCTCCGAAATACTGAAGATCATCGCTTCACGCTGGCGACGTTCCGTCTCCGCCACGCGAGCTTTGATTTCAAGCTCTCTCTGGGCAACCCGATCGGCCTGGAGAGTGGTCTTGAGATAGGTCAGATATTGGTTCAGGGCCCCGGAAAGCTCCGCCAGTTCGTCGTGGTCGTCCAGCATGACTAGGCCTATTTCGCCTTCCGCTTCGAACTGTCTAAGCTGATTTTGAATCGAACGAAGGGACCCGGCCAGACTACGCCAGATCAGCACCACCAGCAGAACGCTAAGCGCCGTCATCACCGCAAACACGAGCCAACCCAGGTGCTGTTCTCGTTGCGGCGCGTTAAGCAGGCCCATTTCCGTTGCGAAAAAGGCAGCACTACCTGCCAACGCCGTCAGAACAACCAAAGCTAATAACAAACGTCTCGCCAGGTACACGTCGGGGCCTCCTGGGGCACCATGGGTTGGCCGAGTCGGGCCAAGTCATTTCAGGTTTGTCGTCTCGATGGCCGCTATGCCGAATAACTGCCAGCTACGTCCGATAAGACAACACAAGCCA
Source organism: uncultured Pirellulales bacterium (assembly GCA_964401265.1). Lineage (GTDB taxonomy): Bacteria > Planctomycetota > Phycisphaerae > Sedimentisphaerales > SM23-30 > CAYNXW01. Next base: position 1,264 of record CAYNXW010000337.1, read on the forward strand.
ATCCACTCTTTACAATTTAAAGGCCATCTACAAGCCCACGCTCTGGGCCTCGAACACCTTTCTACGGTGCCAAGTAAGCACCTCTATTAGGTCTCACTGCCAGCCAGCGACGCCAGCAGTCGTTGGGCAAGCGCGTCACCAGGATCAATATCAAGAGCCTGCTGGTAATAGGCTCGCGCCTCCTCCGGATCAGCGTTGCGCTGGGCACACTGCCCCAGCAGGCACAAAGCCAAGCCATGTTGCGGCTGACGTTGAACGACCTGCTGGAGATACTCGGCCGCACGCTCGTAGTTCGCTTGCTTCATCGCCACGTACGCCAGCACGACCACGGCGTCGGAATTATGCTGTTTCAATGCCAGTACACGCTCGGCGGCAGCTTTGGCTTGGCCCAGCTTTTGCCCTGCAAGATAAGCCTGTGCCAGTCGAAGCCAGGCCTGATGATCGTTCCGCCGGGCCGTAGTGACTTTTTCGAAAGAACGCTGCGCCTGGTGGTATTCTTCTACCGCAAGATAACAGTCCCCCACCGCGAGGTAGTAGCCCAGCGGAATATCGTCTTTTTCGCTCTCACGTTTCTGGATGAGTTCGTCAAAGGCCGACAACGCCTCGACCGGCCGATCCGCACGATGCAAGGCGAACGCCAGAGACTCCTTGATGCCCCAGTTCTCCGGGCTGACATTGGAGGCTTCCACGTACATGTCCACCGCCTCGTTATGACGACCCAGCGCCGTTAGAATGTTGCCCGCAGTCAAACAGATGGCCGGGTCGTAATCCAGCTGCTCTTTGTTGTCGAGTAGCAGCTGAAGGGCTTGTTCCGGCTGCTCCTGCGCAACACGCACACCCACTAGACCCAAAAGGTAACTGGGCTGGCGAGGATCGATCTCCCTGGCTGCCTGATAGTACTCCCCTGCCAAATTCAGTTTCTTCCACCGTTCGTGGATCAGGGCCAGGTAGTAGTGGGCCGGAGCACTCTGCGGGTCAATTTCGAGTGCCTGATTCAGCACGTCACGCGCTTTGCCCGGCTCGTCATGTTCAAGGTAGATCCGACCCAGCAGAACATACGTGGGGGCGTAATCCGGACAGGCCGCGATGATCTTCTGACAAGAAGCCTGTGCCTTTTCAAAGTCCCCCGTCTCGAACTGCTGACGCGCCATGTCGATGTTGAGCTGGGCACGCGCCGCCTCCCAGTCCTTCACCAGAGCATCTTTCTTCTGTTGGTGCTGGCTTGCACAACCCAACAGAGACATCAGACAGACAATGCCGTACAGCGTCGTGAAGCGTCTCATCGTGTTACCTCCTAAGGTAAGTCAACTGTGCCATGCCGCCTTCCTGGAGACGGCTTGCGTGCTATAAGTCTTCACTGTCGTAAACGTCAGGCGCGTCACCTGCGCTTCTTACACGAAGGTGACGCGGCCTGTACTTAAAGCCAACTCACCGGCAGCCAATCTCGTCGGGCCGGCGCCGACGTCAACGTCGACCTACTTGCAGGCGTCCTGGGCCACCAACTGTCGCATGAAGGTGGACATCAGACTGCAGTCGGTCTCATAGACCTGCTGCGTCTGCAGCTGCTCACGAAGATCGATTGCTTCGTAGCACATCGGGCTGATATTCGTCGCCATGGTGGCGTCCCACAGGGCCCAGGAAAGCTTGCCTTTGGCCTGATTCTGCTTCGCCCAGTTGTAGTAAGCCGTCGCAAGGCGGTCCCGACCGGTGGGCTGAAGACCTTCACGGATACCTACCGTCCAATGCTTAGCCTTGGCCAGCGTCTCCTTACCCAACGGGTAGTCGACATCTTCCTTGATGACGTGAGGCGTAATCAGAAAGATAACTTCTTCCTTCTCCGCAATGTCCCCCGTGCTGCGGAAAAGATTGCCGAGCAGCGGCACATTGCCAAGAACAGGAATCTGGGCACGACTCAGCTGTGTCTTCTCACGGAAAAGACCACCAATAACAATGGTGGAACCATTCTTCACCAGCACATTCGTGACCACCTCGGCAGTCGATTCCGAAGGCAAAGTAAAGTCGCCTGTGACTTCTACCCCACCATCGCTATCC
>CAYNXW010000338.1:0-3309 GCA_964401265.1 uncultured Pirellulales bacterium
AACGACGCAAAGACAGCCAGCGCCGCATCGGGCATCGACAGAAATACATCGAGGTAGAGATCACGGAGATCGCCAAGGGGTAAGTGGTTTGCCGCGAAAGAGCTGGCCCGATTGAGTTGAATCTACCCGATTTTGCCCCGCGTGGTGAATCGGGTTTTTTTTTACCGGTCAGCCGAAAGCTCAACGCAGCAACGCGAACAAAATCGGCGAATCTAACAATATTACAGGGGAGCGGCTGGACCGTTGTGGCCGGGGCATTGCCAAAAGAGCCGCAGGGCAGACAGGCTCACGGGCCGCAAGAATGGGCTTCAAAGACCACCTCGATAATGGTAGACTGGACGCACCGGACGCATAAACCCTATATGTAGTTACCCTTAGTGGATGACCGCCATGGATATGGTGTTACTTGAGACTCAGGACCTGGTCAAACGTTACTCGGGCCGGGTAGTGGTAAACAAAATCTGCATCGTGGTGCACGAACGCGAGATCGTGGGCCTGCTCGGTCGTAACGGAGCGGGCAAAACCACCACGTTTCGCATGACCGTCGGCATGATCTCGCCAGACGAGGGAAAAGTCGTCTTTGAGGGGCGTCCCGTGACCCATATGCCGATGTATCAGAGGGCCCGACACGGCATGGGCTATCTGTCGCAGGAGCCCAGCGTCTTTCAGCGACTCACCGTTGAGCAGAACCTGCTGGCCATTCTGGAAACCATGAGCCTGACCCGGCGCGACCGTCGCCGCCGGGCCGACGAGTTGATCGACCAGTTCGGCCTGACGAAAGTCCGCAAGCAGCACGCCCGAGTGCTCAGCGGAGGCGAACGACGCAAGCTCGAGATCGCCCGGGCCCTGGTGACCAACCCGTCGCTGATCCTCCTGGACGAGCCGTTCAGCGGCGTGGACCCCATTGCCGTGGAGGACTTACAGCGCGAGATACGCCGACTCCAGGAAAAGGGCATCAGTATTCTGATAACGGACCATAACGTGGAACGTACACTCGAAGTGGTCAATCAGGCGTATATCATTAATGAGGGGCAAGTGTTGGCGTACGGCCCGCCGGGAGAGTTGGTCCGAAACCCGACCGTGCGGCAAACCTACCTGGGCCAGACGTTCCGCGGCGACGAATTCGACGGGAATTGACATGTTCAACAGGATAACCAGCTACGTCGGCTACGTCTTCAGCGCCTACGGCTGGACGGCGTTCCTTGAGCTGCTGCTCATTGGGCTGGTCGTCTATTCAGTAATTCGCTTCTTGAGGGGCACCGGCGGCGAAAAACTCTTTCAGGGTATCGTCATTCTCGTCGTGGGCTTCTTGCTGGTCAGCTTCTTCACCGAAAAGCTCGCCCTCGAACGCATCGTCTACCTGTTTCAGTATTTCCTGGTGGGGGTGCTGGCGGTGGCCGCCATCGCATTTCAGCCAGAACTCAGGCGTGGCCTGATGCGCCTGGGGGGCACACGCTTTTCCCGTACGGCCGAGCCCGAAATGGTCCAGGTCATCGAGCACGTGGTCGACACCGTGGCGGTCTTAAGCCGCACGCAAATCGGAGCGCTGATTGCCTTTGAACGCGAGGTGGGCCTGGCCGATCTCGTCGCAGGCGGCACACAACTCGATAGCGAAGTGTCGGTAGAGCTGCTGCACACGATATTCTGGCCCGGCACGCCGCTGCACGACATGGGCGTGGTGATTCGCCAGGGCCGCGCGACGGCCGCGGGGGTGCAGTTCCCACTGGCCGAACACGGCGAGTACGATCGACTGCTGGGCTCGCGCCACCGCGCAGCGATAGGCCTATCCAGCACCACCGACGCGGTGATCGTCGTCGTCAGCGAGGAAACTGGCACCATTGGCTTGGCGGTCAACGGCAAACTGACGCGATTCCTGACGCTCGAGCAGTTGCGTCGGCAGTTGCTCGACTTGATGATGCCCCTGGCAAACCGGCGTCCGGCTCAAAAGCAATCTGGCGAAGATGCGAAAAAGCATGACGCAACGGCACAAAACCCGCCTAAAGCAGCCCAGGCGGCGACTACCCAGAGCGTCTCGGACGACGATAGGGCCACCACTGCCGAGCCAAAGGCCGTCGAGAACACCGCCCAGGCAGAGAACATGTCGCCCTCGAACAAGGAGTTGACCCAGCGATGATGCCCAAGATTAACACGGCCCTGCTGGTGATCGTTCTGAGCAGCCTGATATGGGTCTTTGCCGAACGCAAGGTCATCAAGTCAACCGACACCACGGTTAAGCTCGAGCTGGCCCAGCCGCGCGATGATCTCTTCGTGACCTATCTGGACGAGCAGAGTGTACCGGCCCCCGACGCACCCAACATCAAGTTGGCCGTGGAAGGGCCCACCGGTCCCATCCGAGACCTGGAAGAAGGCCGGGCAAAACCCCGCGTCCTGCCCATCGACGTCACCAAGCTCGTGGATGTCGACAGCGCCGGCAACGAACCCATCGACTACACCTTTCAAGTTGCTGCCGTCATGGAAGAAAAGCTCATGCTCGAAGGCCGACAGGGATACCTGACGATTGCCGAGACCGAACCCGCTGAGCTGACCCTACGCATTTTCAAGCTCCAGCGAGCCGAACTCGACATCAAAGTCTATGGAGCCGCCCCTTCCAACGTCACCTTGCCCGCCAAGATCCTCCAACCCAAAAGTGGCAAGCTTGCCGCCTATGTGGTCGCCGGCACCACACCGCCCCAGGCTCGCGTGGCCCTGACAGCCGACCAGCTCAATCGTGCCCAGAATGAGCCCATTATGGTCACGGCCAACGTGTTGCCCCCCAGCAAGCTCATCGATGACCAAGTCACACTCACAATTGCCCCCACCGGACTTACCGTCGTCGAAGGCGAAATCATCAGGCCTTCTCTGGGCATCCATATCCCCATCTCGATGCAAGGACGCTATCGCGTCGAGGTCGAGGAAGAATCCTGGATGAGCGATTATGCCCCGATCAAGTTCAAAGCCTTTCCCGGCAAAGACAGGGAGTTCATCAACCAGGGCTGGCACCTGACGCTTCACGTGGGCGAGTCGGACAAGACCGAAGCATCCCCCTCGCACAGCTTACGCTACGACGCGCCCAAAGGGGTGGAGATCCTCAACCCCGTCAAGGAGCCCGTGCGCTTCAAACTGGTCCCTCTGGAGCCGCCGGCCAATAGCCCCTCCTGACCAGCAACCCCAAGCCCTGGTCATCTCGTAGCACAAAAACAACCCTCAACCGCTGCGCGTACGTTGCGTACTGCCAAGAGGTTGCGCCCACCTGGCGAAAGGAAACACACCTCAGACACTTTTCCGGTTGAGCCAACCATCTGCCGAGGC
>CAYNXW010000339.1:0-3309 GCA_964401265.1 uncultured Pirellulales bacterium
CCTTGCGCTGGGGGAACCGTGGCCGGCGACAACTGCGTGAAAATCAAACCACAACGGCCTGAACAGGCTTATCCCGAAGTAAGAGCCGAACAGCGTGCCGAACATGATCGACGCAAGCCCACACCAGAAGATCAGCCACATCAGGTTACGCACCTTCTCTTTGTGGTGAGGTCCGCTCAGCAGACGGGCGCCCAACCCTCCGATAAAGGCCAAAATGAGCCCCTGGCCTGCGTCAGCAAACATCAACCCGAACATGCACAGGTACGTCACCATCACGATGGGAGTCGGGTCAATCGTTCCGTATTTGGGAATAGCGAAGTTGCTCACCAGCATCTGGAACGGGGCCAGCAGGCGAGGGTTTTGCAGCTGAACCGGCACGTCCGCTCCCCGCAGCTTCTCGCTGTTGGCAGCGTGCCATTCCAGGTAACATCGGTCACCGGTGGCGCCGGCGACACGTTGCGAAATCGCCGTCTGTTTTGACGAAGGGACCCAGCCAGCAAACACCACTGTCCGCGAAAGACTCTCGAAATATGTCTGGATCTTCACGCACAACTCGTTCAAGCGAAGCTGCGTCCATACGGTCTTCAGACGGTCAGCCTGCTGCCGGATCTTGCCTACAATTTCATCTTGAATCTGGCGTTGGTCGTCCGTGAGGGATGTGATCTTGTCCGCCAGCTGTTGCAGGAGGTCCTCTTTTACGGTGGCCTGCTGGTCGGGCAGCTTCACCTGCGTCCAGCCCTGGTCCGCAAGCAGTTTGTGTACCGCTTCCCGGTCGCGTTTCATATAGAGTAAGAGAAGATACGCCTGGTCTTGTTCGGTGCCGACCGTGATGCGCAACGCCGGGAAATCTCGCAGGGCTTCGTCCATCTGGGCGACACGCGAGGCCGGCACCTTGCCCGCTTCGATGCGCAACAGGGAATGTGTTGCCGAGGTCGGCTCCGAGAAATCCACTCCGTAGAGCGAGACCTGACGCCGGATATCTTCTAAGCGGACGATTTCCTGCTGCAGCGAGCGCTGACGTTCTCGGAGCGACTCACGCTCCTGCTCCATGTGGTCAAGGCGTTGCGCTTCCTTGGTGATGTCCACGTCAACACGCTGACTGAGATCGGCTTCTTCCGGGTAGCGCGGCGAGACTTCTATTGTGTGCAGGACCTCCTCGACCCGCTTGCGCAAATCCGATAGGGTCGTCAATGAAGGCGACGATGTCGGCGAGACGGCCGCTTCCAGAGAGGGGGATTCCAGCTCCGAGGTGTTAATGAACTGCATGACACCTTCGCGCAGCAGCGCCTCGGTCACCCGCTCGCGATCCTTCTTGAGAACGACCGCAAATAGTTGTGTCATCGGTTTCGTGAACACTAGATCATGCTCTCCATGGCGTCTGGCTCTCGGCCGTACCGTTTTGCGGTCAGTAATCGCCTCAGCGAGGATAATTCCCTGCGCTTCAGTAAAAAATAGACGAGAATAATCCCGATAGTAAAGGGGTCGCCGGCTAAGATGTGGCGTATTTCCTGTCGGCGTATTTCTTCAAGGATTCTGCCAATGAGCACCAGGCCGGACGTACTCTTGCTCGTCTGTGACGTCAGCAGAGTGCTGTAGTCTGCGTAATGTTGTTCAATGATATTGCCCAGGACCGTGGCTACCGTCTTCTCCTGGCATAGCTCTTTGGCATGCGAGGCGGTGACAACCGTGCCTCCCGGAATAATGGACGCTTCAAGCAACTCGGGCGCGATGTCGTAAAACGTCTTGAGCCTGACGATCCAACTGATGTTTTCCGTGTCGATTTCCGCACCCACCAGCCGATGCACTATTCGTCGGTCCTGACTGCTCAATCGGTCCACCGCCGCCCGTAGGCGTGCATAATACAAGTGATCAAACGCGATTTCCATCCGAAACAGGGAATCATCCTGCTTGACCTGGTCAACGTATTCGCTAAGCACCGCGTCGTAGCCGGTCTTGGCGAGTAATGTTACCAGCTCGTCAAAACTCTCGGCGTACAGAATCTTGTCAATAGGAAGCGCATGAATAATCGGCTGGTATAGGATGTATTCCGATCGGGGGTCGATGGCTCGGCGTCGTACGATACGGTCAAAGAACACCCGGATGGCGTTTTTGAGATTGTCTATTTCGTAACGAATGAGAAGGGCATCGAGAAACTCAACCGTCGCCGGATGCACATGCCGTTTCAATTCGCGGTACAGGCCAATTTCATGCTCAATCAGTCTCAATTCCACCTGCTTGAGATCGCCGGTAGCGCCGTAGGTCGTCTCTAGCTCGCTGAAACAGCTATCGCGAAGCATGGCCAGCATGGATTCCAACGACGACGCCCTGGCCAGCTCGTCAAACGCTTCTGGCGACAATATCTTGCTGATCCGCGCTCGTAGCTTTGCATTGATAAAAGCATATTTCGTCAATCGGTCAGCCATATTCACTTTGACTTTCGCGGGTGCATCGCACGGACTGTAACACGTTGTATCCAATGCCGTAAAACGCCCGGGCAGTCCGGCCGGGGGCGTTCAGCTCCTTCGGCGATGAGCTCTAGGGGGCGACGGGCGTGCCCGCGGGTGTGCTAAGCACCGTCTCGCAAATCTGCTCTACCAGCTGGTCCACGCTGGCGGCATTCTTCGCCAGGATATCCCGCGACTGCTCCTGGCCCTGCTCCACCATCTCGGCCCGCCTCTGTTGGGCCAGCTGGGTTGCCTCTTTGATGATCGCTTGCATCTGCTGTTGGCACTGCTGGTTGGCCTGATTGAGCCGCTCGAGGCTGGCCGCCTCCGCCTGGGCCGCCATCTCTGCTGCCTGCTGACGGGCTTTCTTGAGGGTCGCCGCAGCCGCTGCCTCCGCTTGGAGTACCTTCTCGATGATCTGTTTCATAGGTCTATTCTCTTAACAGACAAACACTTACCGGCGTGAGTCTAACCACCTCTGGCGGGCCCGTCAAGGCCAATATTCGCCCCAGCTATGCCGTGGAGTCGGCCAGGGTAGCCTCGGCCGCACTCCTTTTACGATGGGCCTTCTCCAGCCTGGGCTGCCCAGAAAGCGACTCTGGGGGGGCTCTGAGACGAAGGGGGCTGCCTGTCGCTACGAGAGTCGCCCATGTCGCCGCCGCCACGCCCGCTTCCCCGCCAACGACAGCCAAACGATTTTGGCAAGTGCGGCGGTGCATAGAAAGTCTGAAAGCAACATCGGTAATGGTGAGCGGCCTGAGTTGCCCATGGTCTGTCTCAATGGGGCGATTTGCCTGCCCGTGTTTATAGCCAAGATTCACCCTGACTTCTCATCCTGATGGTCACGATGAAAACTGTAAAGGCT
>CAYNXW010000340.1:0-3304 GCA_964401265.1 uncultured Pirellulales bacterium
AACCAGGCGCTCAACGCCCTGCTCAGGCGACACTTGTCCGCGCAATCATCGCCGCCGCAGCTTGTCGATTAATCAAGCTTCCTCTCACGTGGGTCTCCAGGCGTCTTTGCCTGCGACCGTCACACCATAGGCAGTGTCCCTGGCATCGCAGGCGCAAAAAAACACAGGGCCAGAAACCTGGCAAGAGCGTTCTCCAATCGTCCCTTGCCTGGCTTCCGAGCCCTGTTTTACGCAGCACCACAGATAGAAGTAACCTCAACCTGCCCACTGCGTTCGCTAACAGTGTGTCGGCACTCGAGAGCCCCCCCCTGCTCCGGTGTTAACTACGCTTGGTGCGTTTTGCCTTTTTCTTTTTCTTCTTGGCAGTTTTGGCAGCCCCGCCAGCAGCACCGGCCGACCCAACAACGGTCGAAATCTTGGTGCTATCCAAGGTTTTGGCAGCCTGCCGCGACGCCTGCTGATAGACGCCGATAATCCGCTTCTGGATGGCGCCGTCGACCTTCGAGGAGGCCAACACGGGCTCGGTCACAAATGGGCCGTCCACTGCTTCAATGATATCGAGCAGCGAAATGCGCGTCATCGCCTTGGCCAGCACAAAGCCACCGCGTGGCCCGCGAATGCTACCCAGGATGTCCGCGCGAACCAACTGCTGCAGTATTTTGAGCAGATAATCCAGCGGAATCTTGTACTGCTTGGCGATAGTCTTGGCCAAAATCGGATCTTCTTGCCGCGCCTTACCAATGTGGCTCACTGCCACTAGCGCGTACCCTGCAGAACGTGTCAACTTCATGATTTCACCTCGTTTTTCTCTGGGACCAAAATCTCGACACCCTCAGAGTATAAACACACTAGAAAGGCAAAGCAAGCTTTTTAGTTGTTTGGATCACCAGAAAAGTTAGAATTTTCGACCGGGTTTTCTATATCGTCCATATCCAATGCAGATTCATCAGGCTGGGCCGCCTGATTGGCGACCTCTGCTGCCGGCGAAGGGTCCTCTGGAGCCTCTGTCACCGGCGTCGCTTCTGGAGGCTCAAGCTCCTGCGTCGTCCACGGCTCGGTGAAAATTGCTGTTTCTCGCCCCAAATCAGGCTCAATTGCCCCCAAAGGCTCGACAGCCAGGGCCTGCACGGCCGGGTCCACCGCCACGGTCTCGTCGGGGGTCGGCGACTTGCCACAGCCGCCCAAACCGATAAAGCAAACCCCCAACCCCCCTAAAATATCCCAAACACTCCATCGTACACGCCTTATCATCATGGTCACTTCCTTCCAAACAGGGCTTACTAACAACAATTTTCCTGTTAAGTAATGGCCGCCAATCTACGAATCTCGCGAGCCACATCCTTCGTCTCATAACGTTGTCCCAGGTCGCAACAGACGAAGCAGCCGTGCGCGTGGTCGCAGGCCAGCACAAACAGACCCGGCTGAGGTTCCGACCAGCCCTGCGCCTGGGGCTGGTGGCCTACGATGAAGAGATCGACCCCCCACCGCTGGCGCAATTCTGCTAACAGATCAGCACTGTGCCGGCGATCCCAGAGAAACGCATGTATCGAGTTGCTGGTGTTCATATCCTGTAATGTCAAGCACTTATGAAAGATCTCGTCATCGAAGGTCGGCAGATGCCTCGCCGAGGGCAGCGAATGGGAGAGCCAAAATCCGTTAGCGGTCCGCACCGCCAAGGGCATCGAAAGAATGAACTGGTCAAGGGCTTGAAGGACATGATGGCCCCGAGGGCCATAGGTGGTCTGAACGCCGCCCATCAGGGCCCGCACCATCGCCCGCCCATTCTTGATGATCTCGCCCCGGGTCAACTGGGCCATCGCATGGTTGCCCATCAAGAAGTGCACCTGGCCGGGAAACTCGAGCTTGAGTCGGGCGGCCTGGGCCACCAACTCATAGGAATGGCACTCATCGGGGGTCTGCGGGTCGATCACCCCGTGGATGAGCTCGTGCAAGACCAGGTGGCGGTCGGGGTGCTTGGCCAACTGGGCATAATCGCTTATCTTCTCGAAATTCCGCAGATGGCCGTGCAGGTCTCCAGTCATTACGACCTCACCCGGCGGACTTAACTCGATCAAATTGTCCACTCGCCAGGGATCGTCACGATTGGCCTGGGCAGCCTGCTCCAGTATGGCTATAATTTCTTTGCTTGTCATTGACTGGCGTCGGTCACGTCGTCGGGCACCTTGTTGCTTCCATTGGCCAGCGGGCGCCCACCGGCAATCACATGGATCAGCAAGTCGATCCTCGCGATCAGCGCCGGCATATCAGCCGGACGGTCGCGTGGGTCGGTCTTGACACATTCCATTACCAAATTAGAGACCCCCACCGGAATCCGCGAATAGAGCTTGTTGGGGCTCAGCGGCGAGGCCTTGCCCGCGCTTGCCAGATCCAGGCGATCCGACTGCTTGGGAATCAAGGTTGGCACATGCTTGCCCGTCAAGGCCCAATACATGGTCGCGCCCAGATTGAACACGTCCGTGCGCACCGTCAAGGGCTTTCGTTTGACCTGTTCAGGAGCAATGTAGTCTGGCGTGCCCTGAATTCGCGGCTTCACCGTGCCATTGAGACAACTCTGGCCCAGATCGATGATGCGAATGGCCCCATTGTCGGCGATAATGATATTGTTGGGTTTCATGTCGCAATGCAAGAACCCCTGATTATGCATCCCGCCCAGACCGTCCGCCACCATGCGGAATATCAGCAAAAGGTCCAACAAGGAACGGCTACGGCTCTGCTCGAGACTCACCCCAGGGCAGTATTCCATCAACAAGAACACCTCTCGCGTCTGAAGCCGACGCCGGCGCCGCTTGATGTCGTACACCGATCGAATGTACGGGTGTTCCAGCTTGGAGCCCACCCGAAACTCGTTCTCGACCTGTTCGACCATCCGCCCGTCCTGTCCCTCAGCCCGTACCACGTGCTTCAAGGCACGAACCTCGCCGGACTCCTTGTGCTTGGCGGCGTAGATCACGCTGGCCGCCCCGATCCCGATGCGACGCAAAATCTCGTAACCCGGAAATACCGGCAATTCCGTCGCGCCGATCCCAATGTTGGGTGCTCTGGTCATCCCGTTCTTCACACTCCCTCAACCTATATCTTGCCTGCCGCTGCTACGGCCTCTCAATCAGCACAACCCGCGCGGGCTCGTCGAAGACCAGATGCCCTTGCGTCACCTACCGACGAGCGTCGCCTTTGGGCCGCCCATGCTGGCAGGTCGCCGAACAGACAGGCCCGCTGATCCTGGGGGTATACCACCACCCGCGGAAGAGCAAGGCCCATTGCCGGACGCTAACCGAAAGACCAG
>CAYNXW010000341.1:0-3287 GCA_964401265.1 uncultured Pirellulales bacterium
TCATGGTCAAATCACCCGGCAACCGACGCGGCCGCAAGCTCGCTTGCCCCGTTGAGTGCCACGGAGGCCGCCTCGTCTGCCCCCGCTGCATCCTGCAGGAGAAGCCGCCCTACCGGCAGGAGGTCAAGGACGCATACCTCAAACGGTGGAGCGATTACGAGAAGAACCCCACGCGACGACGGCGGCCGCCAACAAGGACGCGGCCACAGACGCCCCCAACCGACCGCGGGCAAGAGCTCTAACACGCATCACTCAATCCACACAAGGGAGATACGCTATGGACCTGCAGGAGTTTATCAAGGTGTCATTGACACAAATTGTAGCCGGCGTCAAGGATGCCCAAGAAGCAACGCAGGCGGTTGACGGCTTGATTGTCCAGAAGGCGGGTGCCCGGCGCGGGGGGGCACTCGGTGACCTGCAAGGCATTGCGTTCGACGTGGCAGTCACAGTCAGCGATGCGACGCAGTCAAAGGCTGGCGGTGGGCTGGTGGTCTTTGGCGTAGGCCTGGGCGGCCAGAGGGCCAAGGACATGGCCCACAGCTCCGTCAGTCGGATCCGTTTCACCGTCCCGGTAATCCTGCCCGGCCAGGACATATGAATCAAGAGACACTCCGCAGGTGAGATAAACGGGCGAGGTCAGCGTTCGGCGAAGAACTCGCGGAGGCTCTCCCAGGCTCGGCCCAACCTGGGGTTACACGCTATAATTTTCCGGCGAGCCCGTCACATAGACATACCCATCATCATCCACGGCGATGGCATACGTCTCGTCGCCCGTATTGTACGACCACTGCAGAACACCGGAACTGTTGAGCTTCCAGACACTGGCCGAACCTGTTTCCTGCCCTGCCACATAGACATTGCCGCTACCATCCACGCACACCCCCTGGGTCCTGTTGGCCCCTGTATCATACTTCCACTGTTCCACACCGGAACTGTTGAGCTTCCACACCGTAGCTAAACCGTTATCCGCGCCGGCCACATAGACATTACCGGACGCATCAACCGCAACGCCCAACGCCCAATCGGTGCCGGTATTGAATACCCATTGCTCGACGCCAGAGCTGTTTAGTTTGCGCACATTGCCGTAACCGCCAGCCGTTGCGTAGCGACGGGACACCACATAAACATTACCGCTGCCATCAACGGCGATACCATACGTGGCATACCTCGTATCAAACGTCCACTGCAGGACACCGTCGCTGTTGAGTTTCCAGACGTTGGCGCTACCCGTGTTCTCACCGGCAATATAGACATTACCGGACGCATCAACCGCAACGCCATTTGCATCCGCACCAGTATCATACGACCACTGGAGCACACCATCACTATCGAGCTTCCAGACGCTGAAGTTGTCCACACGCGAACCGGCAAGATACACATTCGCATTGGCACCCACATCTGCAGCAACATCGGCCCCAAAGTAACCAGAATTGTATCCCCATTCCTTGACCGGCAGCACCGCTTGCAGCTTGTGTACGCGAATCGGCCCCCCAGTAGTGGCCTGATATGTGTAGCCATTATCATCAACGGCCACGCCCTGGCCGTGTCCGTTACTATAATATCGCCACTGCAACACACCTCCACTGCTGAGCTTCCACAGATTGGCGGATTCGGAGGAGTAGGATGCCTTGAAGTAGTCATTGGCGGGGTCCCACATGACCACCCGGCCAGCGCCACTAATAACAGCCTTAAAGCGGTTCAAGGATGGATCCCATTTGGCAGCGTACCCCTCGGCCGTCTCCAGGCGGTCCGTGTCCGGATTCCACTTGACGATCTTGTCTACCACGAGCTGTTGCCCCCGGCCAGGTAGCGGCCCAAGACCTCAACACCGATGTAACGGATACTGCCCTGGTCATCGCTGACGGGCCAGCAGACCATGGCGTTGCCCTCTTTAAGGAGGTGGGCCGACGTGCCTCGCTCGGCAGTGTTGAACACCACCACCGTCTCCGTCGCACTGTTGCTAAACGGGTCGCTGTCGCTATTCCACAGCGATGCCGAGAGGCTCTGCATGTAGCAGTTGTAATACCCGCCGCCGTCAGCGTTGGAGGCCACTTCAGCGATGTAGAATGGCACGGAGCCGCCCGAGGCCACCACGCGGCGGCGGTGGATGGGCCGTTGGAGTCGCTCGACCTTGCGGACGGTGTTGCGGAGCTGGCGGGCCCCCGCCTCGTCGATAATGTACCGTTTACTCATGGTCAGGCCGCCGTGTAGGTGATGACGCCGCTGGTCTGGATGGGCTGGATCTTGTTGGTGAGCGTCACGACGTTCGGATTGAACTTGATGACGCCGCCGGGGTCGACCTTGGGCGTACTGACGGTCCGCGACGCCGAGGAGCGGCTGAAGTCGGCCGTGCCGCCGTAGACGTTGAGGTTTGTCACTGTGCCGGTGCTGTTGCCCGTAAAGGTCCCGCCGTGGACGTTGGCCGTGGTGACCGCGCCCGTGCCAACCGTCTCGACCGTGCCGGCCCGCTGGGTGATCGTCGTCGCCGCGCAGCGAAGCAGCGTCTCGCCGCCGGCGGTGTCCAGCGTGGTGAGCGTGACGCCCTCGCCGACAAAGACATCGGCGTCGGAGGCTACATTGGTGGCGTAACTGACGGTAATGGTCGAGACCGTCGCCGTCTCGCCGGCCTCCCAGCCAACACCCACTGTGCCCTTGGTGACCTCGATGGTGGTCGAGGCCGAATTGGCCAGCAGCCGCACCGCCGGCTTGCCCGTATCGGCGGCCGTGCCGCTGTCGTCGACGACAATGTCGCAGGCGGTGGAACCGGTGTCGATCTTGACCCGGCCGGAACCGCTGACCGTGCCCGAACCGTAGTGGTAGCCGATGTTGAGTTTGGCCGTCTTGATCTGCAGATAGTCGCCGGCGAAGCCGTCGGCGCCGTCCGGGCCGATCTTGCCGGTAAACGACTTGGAGATATTGAGACTGGCCAGGGCGTTGGCGATGCCCGACTGGTCCAGGCCGTAAATGATCTCGTCGGTAGCGTCCTCGATATAGACGTCTTGATCAGCAGCCCCGCCCGGCACGGCCCCGCCCGACCAGTTATCGGCGCAGGACCAGTCTTTGGGCCCGCTGTTGGCGGTCTCGGCCGCTCTAGTCAGAGTCTGATCGTCCGTGGCCCCGCCGTTGGTGGCGCTGGAGGCGACAGAAAACGCCTCGCCCGCCGTGTCGGCCGTCAAGGTCAGGTAGGTGGTCTCGTCCGCCGCCGTGATCGGCGTGCAGAGGGCATTCGTCTCGGCGTTCCAGGCGGCCACCAGCCCCGCCGTCACATTGGCCACCGTGGCCGCCGT
>CAYNXW010000342.1:0-3266 GCA_964401265.1 uncultured Pirellulales bacterium
CTTTGGCGTGGGCGGGCGTTTTCATGGTTGGAGTCAGGCGGTCTGGAGCTGGGGGCGTGCATTGTCTGTGGTTTGCATGGCTGAGGCTCTTACGAGTTGGCTGTAGACAGGGCAGAGGGCGTAGCGGTTCTGGCAGTGGGCGAAGGCCTCGTCCAGTCGTCGCATGTTGAGATGGTGGCTGCAGCAGGCGTAGTCGTCTTCGATAAAGGGGCAGGTCATGTGTATCTCCGGATGGCGAGAGTCTTTCTGCTAAGGTTATCGGCAAGAAGGTAGTCAGGACATGGGCAAATCTGAGGAGTAGCGGAGGGGTTGGGGCGTGCGCTTGGTCCGATAAGTGGCGGCGTGAGTTTGACGGCGGTGTTTCTTTTTGTCTGAGGGGACCTGTTGGCGGGTGCTAGAGGGTGTTTTGGGGGCGGGGAGAAGGTTTTTTCGGGCTGGTCGGCAGATGAGAGTCAAAGAGGCAGGGGCAGGGGCCGATAGGTTACATGGCGAGAGGCGTTTTTTCCGGAGGTGAGAAGAGAAGCGGACTTTCGCGGTATTAGAGCAATATGCTCTTTTCTGCCAAGGCGCGGTAGGCCGACGTTTTCGAGCGTCGGCCTGTTTTTATGCGCGGAGGGGCAGGCGGGGGGTCGGCAAGGAGGGGGGGGCGTGTTCTGTTTCGTTTTGTACGCTAGAGCGTGAACACTTGCAGGGGTTGTGGTAATGGCGTCAACGACACATGGAGAACGCGGGCGGCAGCCGAGGCGTAGTCGCTATACTTTTGCCCAGTGGTACAAGCGTGTCTATTCAGGGGCCTTGTTGTTGCGGACTTCTTTGGGTCGGCGGTGTGTGGGTGACCTGGTTGGCTCGCCATAAGACGACTTATGGCATCGCCTAGAGGGCGTGTCAGTCAGTGGGTGGTTTTTGGATTTGAGCGGTGGTGTTGATGGCGCGTGCGAGGGGGTAGCGTGCGAAGGCTTCGATGGCGGGCAGTTCGGGCAGGCCGAGCTCGTCGTAGAGGTGGGCGGTAGCCATATTTCGTTCTTCGGCGCGTTGCCAGAACTCACGGGTATCGTAGGGGCCGGGGAACATGGCGCGGTCTTTCTGGCTTTCGTGGCGGAAGATGGCGTATCGTTTTCTTTTGATCACAGCGTCGGAGAGGGGCACGGCGCGGTCGATTTGCCAGGGTAGCCATTCTTGCCAGGCGCCGCGATAGAGCCAGAGTTCCGGCTGCTCGATCGTTTTGGGGGTCTGATGATAAGCGTGCAGTATTGCTTCGAGGCAGAGGCGGTGGGTTCCGTGTGGATCGGAGAGGTCTCCGGCTGCGAAGATCATCTGGGGTTGGACGGTTTGTAGCAAGTCGCTAACGATGGTGATGTCCTGGGGGGAGAGGGTTAATTTTTGCACTTTGCCGGTGTTGTAGAAGGGCAGGTTGAGGAAGTGGAGATTTTCTTCTTTAATGCCGCAGTGTTTGGCGGCAGCGATAGCTTCGGCCTGCCGGATGAGGCCTTTGAGGTCCTGGATTTGGGGGGTATCGGGGGCGCCGGCTTTTTTGTCGCGGAAGAAGCGGTCGAGGTGTTCTTCGATGGCGTTTGACTGTTCGGGGGTGAGTTCGAAGATGCGATTGAATTCGCGGGCGAAGTCGACGTATCGGGCGACGTCGTGGTCGAAGACACTGAGGTATCCGCTGACCATGTAGGCGACGTGTACTTCGTGGCCTTGTTGTGCGAGGAGGGTCATGGTGCCTCCCATGGAGATGACGTCGTCGTCGGGGTGGGGGCTGAAGATGAGGATGCGTCGTGGCTCGTGTTCGGCGGGCTGGCTGGTGATGGTATTCATCTGTCGTCGGAAGACGTCGAGGCTGACTTGGTAGGCGTCTTGTTCGGGGGTGAGGATTTCGCTGAGGTCGTTTTCGGTGTAGTCTTCGTGGGTGAGTTTGAGGATGGGTTTTTGCAGTCGTTGTGCGAGCCAGATGACGGCGCGTTGGCGGAGGATATCGTCCCATTGGCAAGGGCCGAGGAGCCACGGGGTTTGGATTCGTGTGAGATTGGCGGCGGCGGCTTCGTCGACGAAGAAGGTGGTATTTTGATGCTGCTGGAGGAAGCTGGCGGCGACGGAGGCGGTCACGGGTCCTTCGACGGCTTGCTGGAGGATATCGGCCTTGTGTTCTCCGAAGGCGAGCAGGCAGATTTGTTTGGCGGGCAGGATGGAGCCGACGCCCATGGTGATGGCGTTTTCGGGGACGTTTTCTTCTCCGAAGAAGTCGGAGGCGGCGTCTTTGCGGGTGATGGTATCGAGTTTAACTCGTCGGGTTCGGCTGGTTTTGGCTGATCCGGGTTCGTTGAAGCCGATGTGTCCGCTTCGTCCGATGCCGAGGATTTGCAGATCGAGTCCGCCGGCCTGGACGATGAGTTGTTCGTATTGGCGGCAGAAGGCGGGGATTTGGTCTTCGGGGATATCGCCGCGTGGAATATGGATATTTTCGGGTTTAATATTGACGTGATTGAAGAAGTTTTCATGCATCCAGGCGTGGTAGGACTGGGTGGTGGCGGGATCAATGGGCCAGTATTCATCGAGGTTGAAGGTGACGACCCTTGAGAGGTCGAGCTGTTGCTGTCGGTGTTGCCTGATGAGTTCACGGTAGACGTTGACGGGGGTGTGTCCGGTGGCGAGTCCGAGGACGGTGTTTTTCTGGGCGGCGTTGTTTTCTTTGATGAGTCTGGCAATACGAAAGGCGACGGTAATGGAGGCGTCCTGCGCGTTTTCGTAGATTTCGACGGGAATACGTTCGCGAGCGGTCTGGTGGTTGGTCATTGTACTACTGGTTCTCTGCGTGTGATATTAAGGTTGTCCATGTGGTCAAAGGGAGGGATTGTAGCGGGGATGACGGGCGGACGCAACCAGTAGGCCAAGTTCTTTTGCGGGTATGGCCGGGGGGGCGGTCAGGGTCGGGGTGGTGCGGCTAGGGGGCGGGTTTTGTTTTTCGGTGGTATTTTTGGGCTGCTGATGGGTCCTGGGCCCTGAGTGTCCTCGTGGGGCGGTTGGATTTGGAGTTGGGTGATTTTGAGCAGGCCGATGGCGTCGAGGGCGGCCCAGAAGTGGAGGGGCCCGTCGTTTCCGTTTGCGAAGGCGATGTGGGCGGCGGAGACGCCCTGAGGGCGGGTGGCGTCGATTTCGAGCCATTGGCCTGCGACGTAGACCTGGGTCCAGGCGTGGGGCGCGAAGCAAGGGGAGCTGCCGGGGCCGCCGGCCTGGAATTCGGCACGATAGCGGCCGGGGCCTACCTG
>CAYNXW010000343.1:0-3263 GCA_964401265.1 uncultured Pirellulales bacterium
CTGAAAATCACCCCTCAAAAACACCCAAAAAACGCCCAAAAGTGCCCCAAAACGTCCCAACTTCTCCCCAAAACCACCCAACTTCTTACAACTTCTTCCCCCTTTTTGCCGGTCGCTGCTCAAGACGCGCACGCTACAACCGTTACAGATTACCCATCTTAACACGCCCTACTGCATTTTCTCTCCCACGATCGCGCACGCACACCCCCATTTTCGCCCAAAAACCCACCCGTCCTTGCCGCACTTTCGTCAGCACCCCTGCTATGGGCCCCCTCTAGCCCGTCCGCTCCTACAGGGTCCTTGCGCTGCCCTGACCGGGCCTCCAGCAAAGCCACGAAAAACCCCACCGTTTTCTAGTGATCTGCCCCCAGCTTCCGATAATAATAAGGGTGTATGCCCCCAAACGATAAAACAACGTAACATCATGCTATAGGTAAAGTTATGTCCGAACAGACCTCCTTGAACCGTTTCGCCTGGGCCCTCATAGGCCTCACCGCCTGCGCCTTTGCCCTCCTGAGCCTCTTGAGCTTCCACGTGACCGACTGGCCCAACCCCGACGTGGCCAGCAGCCAACAGGTCGCCAACCTCTGTGGCCGAGCCGGCGCATTCCTCGCCTACCACGCAAAATACTACTTCGGCCCCACCACCATACCCGTCGTCCTCATGCTCGGCTTCTGGCTCGTCATGAAGGCCCTGGGCAAACCCGTCGAACAGCCTATCCTTCGCGGCATCGGCCTGCTGTTGCTTGCAGCCGCCCTGGCCGCCGCCTACCACCTCTACAACCCCGGCACCGCCCAGTCCCTCTCCCACGGCAACGGCGGGGTCCTCGGCATCGCCCTGGGCCACTTCCTCAAGACATATACCGCCTGGTGGGGAGCCATCATTGTACTGCTGGCCATGGTCCTTGTGGGCCTGCTGCTGGCTGCGGATAACATTGTGCTGCTCCTGCCCGGTCTGCTTGTGGCCGCCCTGGAGCGGCTCCGCCTTGCCGGCCCCGTCTTGGCCACCATCAGCAACCGCGTCACCGCCCTCGCCCCCAAGCCACGCCTGACCAACCGTTTCATACGCCCGCTGACCGCCGCCATTCCCCAACGGGAAGCGGCCATCCGGGAAGTGGCGGCCCTCGAAGAGGAAACGGATGACTCCGAGGCCGACGAGGCGGAGCTGGCTGATTCGGAGCTCTTCGCCCAGGAGGAGGACAGCACAAGATCCAACGAGAACAAGAAGCAGAAAGCGGCAGACTTTTCCCTCGAAGCGGTCTCTGCTGTTCTGACACGGATGCGTGGCGCCCTGGCAGGTCCGGCCCACCCTGCCGGAGTGCCTGAGCACGATTACCAGCAATACAAGTACCCCCCCCTGGAACTCCTGGCCAACCCGGTAAAGGGTTTTTCGGCGCTCCAAGAGAGGCTCGTCCGGCAAAAGGCAAAGATTCTCGAACAGACTCTGCACGATTTTCACATTGACGCCTCGGTGGTGGAATCCGAGACGGGCCCGGTCATTACCATGTTCGAACTCCAGCTGGCGCCCGGGATCAAGGTCGCCCAGATCTCCAACCTCTCCAACGACCTGGCGCGTTCGCTCGGTGCGGCCGCTGTCCGCATCGTCGCGCCGATCCCCGGCAAGCACACTATCGGCGTGGAAGTCCCCAACAGCGAGAAGGAAAAGGTCCGCATCAAGGAGCTGCTCCAGCTGGCTGGCGACCGTCCCGGGAAGATGCAGATTCCGCTGTTCCTTGGGAAGGACGCCTCGGGCGACCCGCTGATCACCGACCTGACCCAACTGCCGCATGTCCTTATTGCCGGGACCACCGGTTCGGGTAAGAGCGTCTGCATCAACTCCATCGTGGTGAGCATCCTGCTGACACAGCGTCCCGACATGGTCAAGCTCATCCTCGTCGACCCCAAGATGGTCGAGCTCAACGCCTTTCGCGACATTGCCCACCTGATGTGCCCCATTATCACGGAGATGAAGAAGGCTGAGCAGATCCTCGAATGGCTTACGGAGAAGATGGACGAGCGTTACGCGTTGCTGGCTGAGGCGCGTGTTCGCAACATCGCCGCCTTCAACAAGCTCACCCCCGAGCAAATCTACGAACGGTTCGCCCCCTCCTGCGACGAAGAGAAGGAGAAGATCCCGCTGCGTTTGCTTTTCCTTGTTGTCATCATTGACGAACTGGCGGACCTGATGATGACATCAGCGAAAGAAACCGAAAGCTATATCATACGGCTTGCGCAGAAGAGTCGTGCCGTGGGTATCCATATCGTTCTGGCCACGCAAAGACCGCAGGCCACCGTCGTCACCGGTCTTATCAAGAGCAACCTGCCCAGCCGGATCAGCTTCCGCGTGGCGGCGCGGATGGACAGCCGGATCGTCCTTGACCAGAACGGTGCGGAAGCCCTGCTGGGCCAAGGGGACATGTTGTTTCTCAAGCCCGGCACGAGCGACCTGGTCCGGGCGCAGGGCGCCTTTATCAGCGACAGGGAGATTCACCGCATCGTCAAATTCCTGCGTGAAGTGGCCCATCCGCACTACCATCCTGAACTGATGCAGCTCCACCAAGCGCCGGCGGACATGGAAACGGACGACCTGTTTGACGAAGCGGTCAAGATTGTCATGAAGACGCACCGCGGCAGCGTCTCGCTCTTGCAGCGGCGTCTGGGCGTGCCCTACGCCCGCGCTTCGCAACTCATTGACCAGATGGCCATGGCGGGCATTGTGGGCGAATACAAGGGCGGTCAAGCCCGCGAAGTTCTCATTACGCCGCAAGAGTACCAGGCCATCAAGGCACAGATGCTCCGAGACGAGGCCGCCGGCTACCAGGACCTGCAGGAAGACGCTGATGAAGGCGTAACGTCAACGGCCCAGGACCCGGCCGGGAGCATTCCCGACCCGGACCGGCCAGATACTACGGTGGTGTCCATTCCGAAGAACGATATCATCGACGACGACATGGATGACTTCGAGGACGACGACGCGGACGACGAAGACTATGCGACCGATGAGGCCGAGGATGCCGTAGAGCTTGACTCGGAAGATGACAGCAAGGACCAGGAGGAAGACGATTTCGCCGAGGATGATGCAGACGATGAAGGCGAAGAGTACGACGAGGATGACGCAGACGATGAAGGCGAGGAGTACGACGAGGAGGAGCAGGAAGATGAGGAGGAGGAATTAGAGGAGGAAGACTACGAGGAGGGTGACGAAGAGGAGCAGGCGTACGAGGAGGTAGAAGAAGAAGATGAGGAGGAAGAGGGGGACGGGGA
>CAYNXW010000344.1:0-3262 GCA_964401265.1 uncultured Pirellulales bacterium
AACAAGAATTGTTGACACCGAACAGGATGTAGCGTAATATCACTAGAAGTTACTCAAGTCGCATGGCCAATTTCAACGACAACCGGGACAACCTCCAAGGTTGTGATAGCATAAATCTCCTGAATGCTGTTTGAATTTGGAGAATGATTATTGAAAGGGCAATTGGCATGAAACTGAAAAAGCGGCCACGCATCTGGCAGGTGGTTCTTGTTGGTCTGTCTTTATCCGCGTTCTCTTCTCAAGCGTGGACCAGGGAATCGCAGCCTCGCTTGGTGACCGACGAGTTCCAAGAGTCGCTGGAACGGATATCTGCGCTGAAGTCTGCCGACATTAAATTTCCACCTGATAAAGTCCGGTTCGTGCGTCTGGTCATTCATAAGACCAATGATAAGTCACCGGCGGGGATCGACGAGTTGGAGATCTTCGCTCCGGCAGGCAAAGACAACCTTGCCCTGGCTCAACGCGGAGCTGTCGCCAGCGCGTCGTCAGTCATTGCCGGATACGCCATCCACAAGGTAGAGCACTTGAACGATGGCAAATACGGAAACGACCATAGTTGGATTGCCGCTACCAATAAACCGGAGTGGGTGCAGATAGAATTACCCCAGTCAACCAGCATCGGCAGCGTTGTTATCACGCGCGACCGCACGGGCAAGTATACCGACCGAATCCCGGAAGTATTTGAGGTGCTCATCTCGCAAGATGGGAACCAGTGGCAATCGGTTGTCAGTCGGGAAAAGGCTGAACAGGTTCGCCAGCTGCCCTACCTGCCAATCGAGCGGCTACCCGAGAAGAGTTGGGATGGATTCCTGCAGTACGCCTTTCTTCGCGAACGTGCGACATGGAGCAATATCCCGGCAGACGATCACCTTTCGCCGTTGGTGGTGAATCGGCCGGCTCAGCCGGGCGGGGCGCCGTATTGGAATCGCATCGCGTCTCTGGCGCCGCTCGAGCGAGTATTGGTGCTGTTTGAGGAGATGATCGAACGGCTGGACGATCAGGGGCTCGATGTGGCCGTCGAACGTAGACAGGCGAAAGACCTGCGGCGACTGGCCAATGGGGATATGGATTCCACCAAACTCTATCTTGCAGCCCGACGCGCCAAGCGGCAGCTCTTCTTCCGCGATCCGGCCCTGGCGTTGCTGGATCGCATCCTGTTTGCCAAGCGGCATCCGTTCCACGAATCACATAACTACAGCGAGCATTTTGACGGGATTCTTGAGCCGGGTGGTGGGATCTATGTGCTGAATATTCCACGCGACGAGCAGGGCCGATTCCGGCCGGAGCGTGCCCTCATCCAACAGCTTTTCGACGGCAGCGAGGGGGTTGCCCGCGAGCCGGTGTCGGATTTCGACGCCAAAACCATTTATTTTGCTTACCGGCCCGACAAGCCCGAGGTGGAAGGTTGGGATTCGTACTGGCACCTGTACTCGATGGGAGCAGATGGCGGTAACCTTCGCAAACTGACCAAAGGGCCGTTTCACGATTTCGACGCGGTTTGTCTGCCCGATGGCGGCTTGGCCTTCAACAGCACGCGTTGCAAAGTTCGCTTCCTCTGCTGGCGACCCCAGGCCTACGTGCTGCACCGCATGGACGCCGACGGCTCGAACATAACTCGTCTTTCCCATGCCAACCTGACCGAATGGAGGCCCTCGGTGA
Source organism: uncultured Pirellulales bacterium (assembly GCA_964401265.1). Taxonomy (GTDB): domain Bacteria; phylum Planctomycetota; class Phycisphaerae; order Sedimentisphaerales; family SM23-30; genus CAYNXW01. The sequence goes on from CAYNXW010000344.1 coordinate 1,660, forward strand.
TGCAGAGTGGACTTATCCTGTGGACCCGCTCCGAGTACCTGGACAAGGGAGCCGACTATCTCCACACCCTCTGGTCTATTCGCCCAGACGGTACCGGTCCTCAATTGGTATTCGGAAACAATACTCCCAACTGCTATAGTCAGGCACATGAGGTGCCCGGCACAAAAGAGCTTGTCTGCACCCTGATGTCTCACGGCGACCATCACGGTCCTATCGCGCTGATCGACGGCAGCAAAGATCCCTTTGATGTGGAGGCGATCACGAACATCACCCCAGACACTCGGCCGCAGTACGAAATGGACCGTTCGTATGATGATACGTTCCGCGATCCATATCCGATCTCAAGAGACCATTTCCTCGTGACCCATAATCCGGACAATCAGCATAGTTGGGGGTTATATGTCATCGACCGGTACGGCAACAGAGAGTGGCTGTATGTTGATCCTGAGATTAGCAGCAAGTATCCGAGTCCGCTCCGCGCGAGGCCGCGTCCGCCAGCGTTGCCGAGCAATCTTGATGAGAAGATCGCTCAAGAGGGGATGGGCCAGTTTACAGTGCAGGACGTTTACCTGGGGCTGGGTTCGACGGTTCCTCGCGGCCAGGCGAAGTACCTGCGCGTGGCCGAAGAAGTTCCCTCGCACTTGCAGCTTCTTTCCTCCGGCCAGTACCGCGCAGACCACTCCTATATAGAGGTCTACGCCACGCCAGTTTATTCCGTGTACGGTCCGCCAAAGAGTTTTGAAACGCGCACGCCCAACGCGCCACTGGATATGATTCGCTCCTTTTACAACTGGCCTGACCTAGTCTCAGAGGTAGCCCCGGGACTGTATCGCGTCCAGGAAGGCAAGAAATGCTGGCCCAGCTATGTGGCCAAGGCATCCCTCGGCACGGTTAAAATTGCCGAGGACGGGTCGGTGAACTTCCTGGCCCCGGCGGGAAAGGTCCTCTATTTCCAGTTATTAGACAGCCAGTACAACGAGCTGCAAAGAATGCGAAGCGTCATTCAACTCCAGCCTGGCGAGCGGCGCAGCTGCGTCGGTTGCCACGAGAATCGGCGTACGACACCACCACCTCACGCGGGCTCGGCCCTGGTCAAAGAGCCGCAGCGTCTGACCCCTCCGCCGTGGGGCACGCAAGCGTTTGATTACCAAAAGATAGTGCAGCCGGTGTTAAACGCCAACTGTGTGCGTTGTCACGACGGTAGCGAATCGGGACGTTGCGATCTACGCGGAACACTCGATAAAAACCTGGTGCCCGCATCGTACCGCACACTGATTACGGGCGGATGGGTCCACTATTTTAACTTTGGGTACTCCATGCGACCCTTCAAGGCCGAACCGCTTTCGTTTGGGACTCTCAAGAGCCACCTCTGGGAAGTGTTGGCTGACAAGCACCACAAAGAGGTTAAGCTCAACGAAGCCGAGATGCGGGCGATTAAGGCTTGGGTAGACCTGAACTGTCCCCTGTGGTCGGACTATATCTCCTACCCGGAACGAAAAAAACTGCAAGCAGCCAATTGCTCTGCGAACTGATATATACTCTTTACGATTGAGTTTTCCCGTTTTCAAACGGCCTGAATGTGAAAGTTTTCGGTAAGCAGCGT
>CAYNXW010000345.1:0-3261 GCA_964401265.1 uncultured Pirellulales bacterium
GCTAGGCAGGCCCCGTAAGAGGTTCTCAACCTGTGTAGTCGTCAGGACAGCAGGACGAGGGTCAGCTTTCGCCGGTGACAGAGGAGAAAATGGTAAGAGGCGTCTGCGCATACATATTGGGGCTGGTCCTGCTTTGGGCCGGCCCGCTCTGCGCGACGACGGCGTACCAGATCATCGATCTGGGCACCCTGGGCGGGCCCTATGGCAAAGCTCACGCCATCAATGAGGCTGGTAATGTGGCGGGGTTGGCGTATGGCGATACGGGCTGGCCTTATGCCGAACACGCTGCCGTATGGCAAGGCACCACGGTGGCGAGCGACCTGGGAACGCTGGGTGGCTCAACCAGTCGCGCTTTGGCCATTAACAACGACAATGTTGTCGTCGGCTGGGCCCGCACGGCCGAGGGCACCAGCCGGGGTTTCCGGTGGAATAACGGCGTCATGGAGGCTCTAGGCACCTTGGGGGGCGACAATAGTTGCGCCTACGACATCGCCGAGAACGGGCAGGCTGTCGGCTGGGCCAATCTCTCGGATGGACGCTATCAGGCCACCCTGTGGCAGGGCGACGACGTCGTCAATCTGGGAACGCTCGGCGGCGACTACAGCATCGCTTATGGCATCAACAACGGCGGCACCATCGTGGGCGTCGCGGAAACGGCCACCTACCGCGACATGGCCGTTCTGTGGGGGCCTGACCAGACCCTCGAGCTGGGCCTGCTGGAGGGAGGCAGCTGGAGCGCCGCGCGCGGAATCAACGACCATGAACAGGTTATCCTCTGGGCGGACAATGGTGCGGGCCACAATCGTGCCTGCCTCTGGGACCAGGGTCAGATCACTGAACTGGGCACCTTTGGTGGCCAAGACAGCTGGGCCTTTGACCTCAACAATAACGGCGACATTGTCGGCTGGGCTGAAGCAGTGGACGGCACCTATCAGGCGTTTGTGTACCGCGACGAAGAGATGATCAACCTGGGGACGCTGGGCGGGGCTTTCAGCAGCGCGTACGGCATCAATGACCGCGGTGACATTGTGGGCCAGGCACAGACGACGGATGGCTATCAGCATGCCGTCCTCTGGAGGCCCGTGCCTGAACCTGCGGCGGTGCTCCTGCTGCTCGGAGGCAGCCTGCTCGCCCGACGCCGCTGTGCACGTCGGCGACGCTGACGCTCCGTAATGAGACCCTAGAGAGGGCCTCTCGCCAGTGCTTTGTGGAATGGCAAGGGTCTGGCGACCTGTTCTGTTGTATGTGGCACGCGACAACGTAACCTTTTACGTCATATGTATTTGCGCAGGCCGACCAACTGCGTCACCGTCCACTGATTTTTCTTGTAGAAGTCCAGCGCGACTTGGTTGTTGCGATCCGCTAGCAACTGCAAACGGTTGACCCCCTGCTCTTTGGCCCAGCGTTCGATGGCCTGGATCAACGCGGTACCCATCCCCTGCCGCATGTACGATTCGGTGACGATAAAATCCTCCACCAGGCCAGCCATGCGCCCCTGGGCCGTTGATACGATAATCTGTATCGCACACATCCCTACGATTCTGTCGGCTACTTGCGCCACCATCACGGTGTGATCGGTGTGTTCGGCCAGAAGAATGGCGAGCCCCTGCCTCTGTTTGTGTTCGTCGTAGGTGAAATCCGCCTCCTGGTCGAACAACTCCTCCAACAACACCAGCAACGGGTCAATGTCGTCGAGTGTTGCTTCGCGAATGACTACATCATTGGGCATGGGAGCCTCCTGGTTTTGGCAGGGTGTTGCGGCACGGACCGCCGGTTGATCGGCCCCGATTATAGGGCCAGGCTCGCCCGATGCAAGTGGTGCCCCGTGCTGACGGCTCTGAGGGACAGGGCCCCAACATTCCCGCCGCTGCAAGGGGCCTCTGCGGGACGGCTTATCGGGCGTATCAGCGTCTTTTTTGGGCTATTGACCCCTATTAGGAAACCTGGCCCCTGGGCTGGTCGATAGAAGCAAAGACCCAGGCACACGCCATGGCGGTGGCGACGCAGGGACGTCTACCACCGCGCCGGTCGCAACGTGACTCTTGAGGAAAGGATGGTAACATGACCAACGCGCCCTATTCCGTCGAGCAGCAAAGCGCCCTGCGGCGTGATCCGCACGAACTCATGCAGATTTTCGAGAGTGCCGAAGACCTGCCGACCTTGCCCGAGGTGGCGGTGCGTCTCCAGCAAGTCGTTGACGACCCGCACAGCGGAGCCCGAGAAGTCGCCCGTATCATACAGGACGACCCGGCCATCGCCACGCGAGTCCTTCGTGTCGTCAATTCAGTTTTTTACAAGCCCGGTAGCGGCAGCTTGATCACCGAACTGCATCGCGCCGTCGCCCGTTTGGGATTCCTGACGGTGACGAACATCGCCCTGAGCACCAGTATTTTCCGGGCGTTCGGCCGGGTGCAGCAGCCCGCCTTCGACCGTCGCGAGTTCTGGCGTCACAGCGTCTCGGTGGGTATAGTCACATCGGTTCTCAATGAGGAGTGCGGCCAGTGTGCCGGCACACAGGTCACCCGCGACGCGGCCCACCTGGCGGGCATCGTGCACGACATGGGCAAGATTCTGTTTGAACGCTATGCCAATCCGGAGTTCCACCAGGCCATTCATAATGCTCGTGAAGGGGATCTGCCCGTGGTCAAAGAAGAGCAACGGTGGCTGGGGATGGGCCACGACGTAGCTGGCGCCTGGCTGGCGTCGGAGTGGCAGATCGACAAAGCCATTGAGGCGGTCATCCGCTTCCACCACGATCCGCTCGCCTGTGACGAGCCGCAGTTTCAGGGCCTGACCAAGCTGGTTCACGCTGCTGATTACCTCTGCCACAAACAGGCCTTGGGCGAAAGCGGCAACCCCAACCCTACTTACGACAGCCGCGTCTTAGAGGAACTCGAGCTTACCGAAGAAAAGATCACACAACTGATGCCCCTCGTGGAGATCGAGGCGGCCAATTCCGAGATTCTACTCTCACTGGCCGACTGACAGGTCAGGCCGCAGCATCCATTGCGGCGTGTGATATTGCAGGTACTTCCACATAGATGGCAGGAACGGAGGGAACCTGCCATTTTTCTTGTACTCACGTCTTGGGCCCCGGCCCTACGGAAACCCGGTTGCCCGCCCGGGCCACTGGCGGTATACTGATTCGACTTGCCCGCACCGCCCGTGATACCTTTGGGCGGCGATGGCGGCCAGATGAGGCGGCCCGAGGGAAGTGGCAAGCTGACGTGAAATCTGTGAACGAACGCGACTTCTATGTTT
>CAYNXW010000346.1:0-3255 GCA_964401265.1 uncultured Pirellulales bacterium
CACTGGTGCCCATCGACGGCATGATCGACATGGAAATGGCCGAACAGGTCCGCCGCATGCTCAAAAAGGCTGCCGAGGACGAAACAGTCAAGGGCGTGGTCCTCGTCGTCAACAGCCCCGGCGGACAGGTGGCGCCCTCGAACATGATTAACAATTATGTCAAGCAGTTCCGCAAACGCCACCCGCAGCGCAAGGTGTATGTATCCATCGAGCAGTTGGGGGCCAGTGGGGCCTACTGGATTGCCGCCGCCGCAGAGAAGATTTACGCACAGGAAAACTCCATGGTGGGCAGCATCGGGGTGATCTATCACAACTTCGTGGTCAAAGACGCCTTAGAACAGAAGCTGGGGATTGTGCCCGTGGTGATCAAATCAAGCCAGTCACCGCACAAGGACGAGTCCTCCCCGTTTCGCATGCCCACCGACGACGAAAAGGTGGAGATTCAGGGTGACCTGGACACGGTGCACAAGCGGTTTGTCGAGGTGGTAAGCGAAGGACGCGGGCTGGCCGCAGAGACAGTTTGGCCTCTCGCTTCTGGGCAGGTGTGGTACGGCACCGAGGCGCAGCAGAAAAAACTGGTCGACGCAGTGGGCTTCCTCGACGATGCCATCGACGATTTGACGGCGGATCTCAGTCTGGAGGATCCAACCGTAATCCGTTACACGGAACCCAAGAGTCCCCTGGGAGCTCTTTTGGGCGGCAACAGCAGTAGCCAGGCGCTGGACGCATTGGACGTGCACAAGCAGTTCGATCGTTGGGCCACTACCCCGAAGACCCAGGCCTTGTGGCTGGGCGAGTAAGCCGGAACCGTGCCCAAAGTGGAATTAGTGGAAGGGGCAATCGGGCGAACATGCGCGATTGCCGCCCCGCCCAGGCATCTCCCAGACATGACAGCAAACACCCGCAGGCCGAGGGACACTCCGCGTCGAGCCACAGGGGGCCAGAGGGTATGTCACCCGCCGCCTTGAGCGACCCCAACCCAGGGAAATCCCTAGGCCCGTCACGGGAAAGTCACTGTGGTTACTACGGGGTTTTGCGTCGATAAAACCCTTGTGGCATGAGGGCCTCCTGCGAAGCGGCCTTCATCACGTGTAACAAGCAAGAAACCGCTAAGCTGAACCATAACGCCGGGCGCGATCGGCGTTTATACAACCTTCCTTTCCCTGACTTGAACGTCTCGGACGTAGACAACGCCGAGGCGTTCATTTCTTTTACGCGTTGGCAGTGTGGTTGAGCTTGCCCCCCGCCACAAGGATGGCCCGTTCGCGGTCGGTAAGCGTCAGGTTGCAGTTAAAGCTGACATCTTGCGAGACGTTCTTGATGGTGATCTGGTCGGCATTCATCACGGCATCGAGGAAACCTTCGGCAACGAGCTGGTCACCCGCCCCAATACGGTCGTAATCGGCCGGGTCTGCGAACGTCGCTGGCACGATGGCGAAGTTCACCAGGTTGGCACGATGGATACGCTCCATGGACTTAGCCAGCACAAGTTTCACACCGAGGTACATGGGGCACAGGGCGGCGTGTTCGCGGCTCGACCCTTGCCCGTAGCTCAGCCCCGCAACGATAATGCCGGCATGACCGTCCTTCTTGACGTCGAGGGCACGCTCCGCGAAGGAGGGCTGGCCCGCCTCGTTGAAGCAGTTGAAGACGAATTTGGCGTATTGCGGGACATTAGAGCGATATTTAAGGAAGGTCCCGGCGGGCATGATGTGGTCGGTGGTGGTCTTGTCGGGGCAGTGGATCAAAACGGTACCGTCCAGGCGTGCTGGCGGTGTTTGCGCCGCCGGCGGCGTGACAATGGTATCGGCACGGATGATGGGGGCGTCCTCGGCCTGGTCGGGGCTAAACGGCGGTTGAATCATACCGTCATCAATCGCAAACGCCTGCGGAATAGCCACTTCGGGGTAGGCAATGCCCAGCTGCTCGGGAAGTCTTCGCGGGTCGATGAGTTGCCCGGTAAGGGCCGCCGCCGCCGCAGTCTCGGCGCTGGTGAGATAGACCAGGTCGTCTTTGGTGCCGCTGCGACCCTTGAAATTGCGGTTAAAGGTGCGCACGCTGGCCTTTTGCGGACTGGGCGATTGACCCTGGCCGATGCAGGGGCCACACGCCGCTTCCAGCAGTCGCGCCCCGCTGGCGAGCAGATCTGCCAGCGCGCCGCTGTCCGCCAGCATACGCAAGACCTGCTGCGAGCCAGGCGCCAGTGCAAACTCCACCTCCGGATGCACCTTCTTGCCTTTGAGTATCCCCGCAACAGTGGCCAGATCGGCGAAGCTCGAGTTGGTGCAACTGCCGATGAGGACCTGACAGACAGGAATGGAGGGCAAATCAGCGATCTTCAGCACGTTGTCGGGGGAGGAGGGCCCCGCAGTAAGCGGTTCCAGGCTGGACAAATCGATCTCAATGACACGGTCGTACGGCGCGTCCCTGTCGCTACAGAGCGAAGTGAAGGCCTCGCCACGCTGCTGGCCGACAAGAAAATCACGCGTACGCTCATCAGCCGGGAATACGCTCGTGGTGACACCAAGTTCCGCACCCATGTTGGTGATGGTCGCACGCTCCGGAACCGAAAGCGAGCCCACACCCGGTCCGAAATACTCAGCGACGCAGCCAACATTGCCCTTCGTGGTCAGGATGCTCAGGACCTTGAGAATGACATCCTTGGCCGCAACGTACGGTTGCAGTTGGCCCGTAAGTCTGATGCCTATCACACGCGGGGCGGCCAGGTAAAAAGGCCCACCGCCCATGGCAACGGCGACATCCAGTCCGCCCGCACCGATGGCAAGGGCCCCAATGCCCCCGGCAGTGGGGGTGTGACTGTCACTGCCCAGCAGCGTAGCACCCGGCCGGGCGAACCGTTCAAGGTGAACCTGGTGGCAGATCCCGTTGCCCGGCCGGCTGTGGTAGGCGCCGAGCTTGCGGGCAATGGACTGCAGATAAAGGTGGTCCTGGTGATTTTCCGGCCCGAACATCGCCATGTTGTGGTCCACGTAGCTCACTGACAGGTCGGTCTTCACACGTTTGAGATTCATCGACTCACAAAGCAGCATGGCGGTGGTGCCGGTCGCGTCCTGCGTGAGAGTCTGGTCGATGCGGATGGCGATTTCCTCCTGGGGCCGCAGCTCCCCCTCGACCAGGTGTTTCTCTAAGATTTTGTATCTCAAGGTTTTAGGCTGCTTATCTGGCATGGGTCACCTCATTGGGGATGCATGTAATGCGGTGGTTAGGCTTGGCCCGGCGGTCCGGTGGACGGGG
>CAYNXW010000347.1:0-3244 GCA_964401265.1 uncultured Pirellulales bacterium
TTCGTACCGTTTGGATCTACGGCGTTGAGGAAGTCGACGTACTGAGAGTTCGTCCACTCGTACTTCATGATCTGGAATGAATCGGTCACGGCACCGTAGCCCGTGTCGTCAGCGACATTGCCCGGATCGTCCACCGTCACCCAATCGATCGTGATAGCGTGGGCGGGGGCGGCGAGCGTTGCAACGAGCAACGCGACCAAAGCAAAGGTCGTGAGGCGGGACATGTTCATGGGCGGTCCTTTCACGTGCGGGAGGTCGATGTTGAACATGCAAGAACTTGTGCTATTTCGGGAGGACGGGAACGGAGCTCTGGGAACCGCCTTCTGGAACCCGCGCGTTGCGGGCACGCGGCTCACGAGCCGCGTCCTGGCAGCCAATCCTTTCGAGGGAGACGTAAGGACTCACCCGCGGAACCGATCCAACAATGGCCGGCATGTCCACGAGTTGCCCAGAAGCGTAACCTTAGAGGTACATGTCGGCAACGTTTCGGTCAAGGACCGGTTGGAAAGCTCGTTTTGCTGGTGCGGCGTGTTGTATCGCGTTGGCGACGGCTGGAAAGCCCGCTCTCGATCCATTCGACGACGGGTACGTTCCGGCCCTGTGACTCCCCAAAAGGGGGGTTCGACGACGCATTTCCATCAGCTTGAAGCCATCGTTCGGGGAAATGGCGGGAACAGGCCCTTCCTCGGCCGCTCGTCGCTTGCCACACTGAAGACTGAAAAGTGCTTCCCTGTCATGGACTCGAGGATCCGTCTCGAAATGCCGCCGTCGAGCCGCCACTGGAACCTGGGCGTGGGCGGCTTCATGCTCCTCGCGGCAGCCGGGCAGGTGGCCGCCGCGGCCGAGCGGGTGCTCGTGATCGACCAGGAAGGGCAGACACGCCCCGCGTTCGTGCAGTTCATGGAGGGGTTTCGGTCGGGACTTGCCGAGGGGCGGGAACCGCGGGACGTGTTCGTCGAGAACCTCGATCTCGTCCGCCTCAATCGGACACTCGGTGATCCCGACCGGGCCACAGGATGGCTCGTCGACAAGTACCGCGACCGGTCGTTCGACGTGATCGTTCCCACGAGCGCGGTGACCCGTGACTTCGTGCTCGCCAACCGCGACCGGTTCGCGCCCGCCGCCCGGATCGTGGCGGTCCAGCGGCCCGGCGAGAGCCCGCCCCCGCTCGACAGCGTTTCTGACTACACGTGCGCCAGCGCCGAGTCGACGGTCGGGGCCACGAGTGCGCTGGCCTGCGACCTCTTCCCCCGCACCAAGCGGATCGCCCTCATCAGCCAATCCATTCCGCATCCGGCGTTTCTCGCCTTTCAAGTCGAGCAGGCCCTCGCGGTGACGAAGGAGCGGGGCATCGAGTTCCTGCCGCTCATCGACCTGCCCCTCTCGGAAGTGCGGCGGCGAGTCCGCGAACTGCCCGCAGACTCGGCGGTGGTCTTCGCGGGGTATTGGAAGGACGAGACCGGCCAGGCCCACGTGCCGGCGGACGTGCTGACATCGCTCTGCCGAGAGTCGAGCGTTCCAATGTTCGGGATCATCGACACCTACGTCGGCCGCGGCATCGTGGGGGGCGTGTGCAACGACACGCGGGCGATCGGCGAGGTCGTCGGTCGGCTCGTGGTCACGAGCCGACCGGGCTCGATCCCTGCGGCGGTGAGCGTGCCCCCGGTCTCCCTCTTCGACGAGCGGGCGCTGAGTCGCTTCGGCATCCCCGCGTCCCGGATTCCGGCCGGCAGCAAGATCCTGTTTCGCGAACCGCGAATCTGGGACCGCTACTGGCCACAGATTCTCGCGGGAGCGGCGGCGCTCGCGATCCAGGCCGGGCTGATCGCGGCGCTGGTCGCCCAATCGCGGCGCCGTCGCCGCGCCGAGCGGATCGTGAGCGAACAGCAGGACCAGATCGTCCACGCGGGCCGCGTCTCGATGCTCGGCCAATTGGCCGCGTCGCTGGCCCACGAACTCGGCCAGCCGCTCGGTGCCATTCTCAACAATGTCGAGGCGGCGCAGCTCCTGCTTCGCGACGATCGCTCCGCCAACGCCGCCGAACTCCGCGCGATCGTCGATGACATCGCCGCCGACGACGCCCGGGCGGGGGCGGTGCTCGACGGCATCCGGGCCATGGTCCGCCGCCAGCGGTTTGCAGTCAGGCCGGTCGACGTGCCGGGCCTGATCCGAAGCGTGCTGGCCCTGGCCGGCCCGCGGCTCACCGCCGAGCGGATCGGCGTCACCGTGTCCTGCGATCCGGGAATCCCGCAGGTGGCCGGCGACGAAATCCTCCTCCAGCAGGCCCTCCTTAACCTCATCGGCAACTCGGCGGAGGGGATCCGGGAATCGGCAGGCGTCCGCCAGCTCCCGGGGGCGATCACGATTCGGGCCCGCCGTGAGGGCCAGTCGATCGAGATGGCGGTGATCGACAACGGCGGTGGGATCATGGATTATATGGAGGAGAGGGTGCTGGAGCCCTTCGAGACCACCAAGCAGGACGGCCTGGGCATGGGACTTCCGATCGTGCGGGCGATCATCGAGCAACACGGAGGGACGCTCCGGCTCGAGAACGATCCGGGCGTTGGGCTCACGGCCAGCCTGCGGTTGCCCGCGTGGCACGAGCCGGGAGGACACGAATGAAGCCCACGGTCCACGTCGTCGACGACGACGACTCGTTTCTCCGCAGCATGGATCGCCGGCTCCGCGGCCATGGCTACGCCGTGGCCACCTATCCTTCGACGGAGCGGTTTTTCGAGCGGCCGAATCCCGAGGCGCCGGGGTGCGTTCTCGCCGACCTGCAGATGCCGAAGCGGGACGGCTTCGATCTCCAGGCAACCCTCGCGACGTCACCCAACCCGCTCCCAGTCGTGTTCGTGACCGGCAAGGGCGACATTCCCACGAGCGTGCGGGCGATGCGGGCCGGCGCCGAAGACTTTTTGACGAAGCGGGCCGGCACGGCGGAGCTCGTCGCGGCCATCGAACGAGCCATCGCCCGCGACGCCCAGGAGCGGGCAACGCGGATGCACGCCGCCGAGGCTCGGACCAAGGTCGACCTGCTCAGCAAGCGGGAGCTCCAGATGCTCCTGGGAATCGTCAAGGGAATGCAGAACAGGGACATGGCGGAGGCCTACGGGCTCTCGGAGCGGACAGTGAAGTACCACCGCACCATGCTCACCAGGCGGCTGAACATCTTCGCGGCGGTCGATCTCACACGACTCGTGCAGGACGCGGGCATCTCGATCGAGGAACTCGCCGCGATGGC
>CAYNXW010000348.1:0-3236 GCA_964401265.1 uncultured Pirellulales bacterium
CCTGTGGTAACAATAGATATGATTGAGAACCCACCCTTGCCCCGCCACCCGGAAAAAACAAAAGAAATGATGCCACCCCTACCCCGGCGCACACACCCCCACCGGCTGCTGTCACCCGACATGATTGCGCCCCCCGCCCCCTTATCCCCCCGGGCGCACGCGCCTAAGCCCGCAACGCCCCTGACTTCACCACGCTGACCTTACGCCTGCGCGAGCACCTGCTCCACGTCTTGCTGCGTGATTCGCGAGGCCTTCTTACCCAGCTTGTCGCTGAGCCAACTCATCACGCCCGCCGTGTAAGGCAACTGCCCTGCACGCATCACCGTCAACATGCTCTGCTCACGCCGGTCGGCTTGGGCCGCCTTGACCAGCGAATTGTGCCGCCGCGTTACTATCTGATTTGCCAACCGCTTGTTTAACCGATCTCGTCTGCGACCCATATCGCTAAGTCTCCTGTTCACAAACCCTTATAAAAGTACCCACCCCATGTCAAACCGACCATTATAGCAATCGGCTCCCGCCCGTCAAGGGCCCACTTGTCCCTTTTGTCGCCCCTTACCCCTCCACCGCCTTCCGCTCCCAAGCCACCCCCGACCCCAATTTTTGCCGCTTTCGCCATGGCCACCCTTGCCTTGGCCGCCTTTTTCCGCTAAAAAAGCCCCTCGACGCTTATTTCGCACCACTGATGACATTTGTTGGTCTGTCACCTTAGAACGATGAAAAAAAACGGAGTCCGCCCGTGCGCTACCTTCGCTCTATCTTGGTCTCAATGCCGTCTCTGATCGGTTGGTTCTCCCTCTGCGTGACGCTGCCGCCGGCTCCGGTCTCGGCCGCACCCGTCCTGCAACAACGCATCAACGCCGTCCTTGCCGAACCACGCCACAAGAAAACCACCTTTGCCGTCTACGTCTGCGACCCGAAAGACGGCCAGGCACTCTTTGAGCACAACGCCGACACCGCCTTGACGCCCGCCAGCAACATGAAAATCGTTACCACCGCTGCCGTGCTGGATCTGCTCGGAGCCGATTTCAACTACCAGACCACCTTTGGCCTGGTCGACGGCAACCTCTCCATCTTTGCCGCCGGCGACCCTCTCACCGGCGATCCTCTCCTCGCGCAGAAGAAAAACACTGACATCTTCGCCCTGTTTCAACGTCTCCTCAGCGCACTCAAACAACGAAACATGCCCATTATCCCCGGCGACCTCATCATCGACGACTTCATCTTTGACGACGTCCGCTTCCACCCCTCTTGGCCCGTCGAGCAGTCCAACCGATGGTACGCCGCCCAGGTCTCAGGCCTCAATTTCAACGACAATTGCGTCGATATCACCCTGAAGCCCGCCGAAAAAGCAGGCCAGCCCGCTACCTTCACCCTTATGCCCACCACCACCTATGTCAGCATCCTCAACCAGGCCGCCACTGCCGCTGCAGGCCCCAACACCTGCTGGGCCGCCCGCGCCTTCGACTCCAACCACATCACCCTCCGAGGCGCCGTCCGACACACCGACACCATCAACGTCAGCATCGAAAGGCCTAGTGCATACTTCGGCCACTGCCTGGCGGAATATCTCCTCGCCCATGACATCCGAATCACCGGAAAACTCGTCATCAAGCAGCTCCGCGACGACCAGGGCCACCTCCCTGCCAATCTCGACCTCCTTGTCACCCACGAGACACCCCTCAAAGACGTCCTCACCCGCGCCAACACCGACAGCCTCAACGTCGCCGCCGAATGCCTCTTCAAAACCCTCGGCGCCTATCACGATCTGCAACCCAACGCCCGACACGCCCGCGGCTCCTGGGCCTCCGGTGCCAACGCCGTCGCCGCGTTCCTGGACAAAATCGGCTTAGACCCCAATCAGTTCACCATCGACGACGGCTCCGGCCTGAGCCACCAGAACCGCATCTCCCCCCGGCTTCTGGCTACCGTCCTCGCCTACATGTCACACCATAACTGCAGCGAAGTATTCCGCGATTCCCTCGCCAGCCCCGATGAAGGCACCCTCAAAAGGCGACGACGCTTCGCCAAAGCCCAGTTCCGAAACCGCATCATGGCCAAAACCGGCTACGTCCGCGGCGCCTGGGCCCTCAGCGGCTACTGCAAAAACAACCGAAACCAATGGCTCGTCTTTTCCATCCTCGCTCACAATAAAACCGGCATCAGCCCTGTCCAGATAATCGACAAAATCGTCAAAGAAATCATCAAGTCCTAGCCGACGCAAAGGACTGGGCCCCCTGGACGGGTGGCAGCGGTCTACGAAGTAGACCGATGGCGAGTTGCCAGCCTGATTGGAGTTTAGCATCGGTTACTGCGTAAACCGATCGCACCCGTTGCCACGAGAGATAGCCGTTAAGCCGGGCAGTGCAAAACAGGTGTCGCGGCGTGATCTCGGCTCTATTTCTTGCCCGTCTCACCGCCCGCGAACCGTTCGTATGCTTCCCTGAGCCCACCAGCATCCCATCGGCCCCCATGCACGATCAGACGATACCGTAGTGTGAACGTCTCGCCTTGCACCATCCTGTGCGGCCCGTAACATATCACCGCCGGGCTGAAAAAGTCCATCCTCTCGTCATGGATCAGATACCACGGCGTAGACGCGTTCAGATTGTCCGGATGATCCAGTATCGCCACCCCGAACGCCTTGCCCGCCAGCACCCCCGAGTACTCGCACGCCACATCCCTGCCGCGATACTTCCCACCCCGTAGCGCCACCGGCCCCGTGGCACTCGTAAAAACCGCCTCCTTCACCCCCTTGCACGCCCGAAAGGACAGCCCCGCATAACCTCCCCAACTGCTGCCGCCTTCCTCGCCCGGTAGCGGCGTCCGGTTCAGCTCCACCTCCGCCGCCGCCGTAAACCGGCTGGTCCAGTCCATACTGTAACTGCCCGATTCGTCCGGTGCGCAAACGACAATCCTTCGCTTCTCAGTCAGCACATTCGCCTTGTCCGGTTCATGGTACGACACATCCAGTTCCAGCTCCGCCGAGCCGTCCGCGTGCGTCTGCACCCGCACCGGCTCCCACTCGGTCACACCGGCCACCTGCCCCGTCTTGCGGTCTTCCTCCCAGTAGTTCACCCCGTTGATATGCTTCCAACTGAACCACAGCCCATAATGCCAAGGATGGTCACCCGGCCGCTCCCACGTCAACACCGTGCCGTCAGCCAACGCCACCGGATGAAAATAAGGCTTGGTCTGCTCCGCGGCGTAATTGAACCGCCAGAGCGTTCTCCCAT
>CAYNXW010000349.1:0-3211 GCA_964401265.1 uncultured Pirellulales bacterium
CCTCGAAGGGAGGGGGTGAGCGCGGCGGTTGCGAAGCATCGGCGGGGGGTGGAGAGAACTGGATTCTGTTATCGCCGATCCACTGCTCGGGTAGCTGGCCGTAGGCATACATGCTCATGACGGAGCTTAGCAGCACGTAGCCTCGTTCGTCCTTGAGGGGCATAGGGTGTCGCCAGTCAACGCCGTGTTGGGCCCCGGTATAGTCGAGTCGCCACTGCGTCGCGGGGCTGAAGAGCTTTGCGATGTTGGCATTGCGAAGGGAGGCCAGTTCAAGCGGTTTGAGGTGTTTTTCAAGTGCCGGTCCGGGGTTGAGCTTCCAATTGACCGGTAGAGTTTCCTGGGTGTGGTCAGCCAGCTTGAGGGTTACGGGCACGCTGCCCGGCGAGAGCCTGTCCCACAGCGAATCGAGCGAGAGGGTGATTTTTCTGGTGGTACGGGCGGGGATTTGCACATTCTGTCGCATCACTTTGCCCGCTACGGTGACGACGGCTGTGTCGTCAATCGCCTTGGTCATGTTGTTCTGGATTTCGAGTGAGAGAGTCTTGGCTTTCTCGTCAAGTACGGGCGACAGAATGGTCGGGTTGCCGTCATCATGCAAGCCAGGCCGATACACATGGACGATTTTCCATGGGTGAGCCAGCTCGAGATCCAACGGTTCCCACCAGATTGCATTGCCGGCCTGCAGTTCGAGAAACACGGTGGGCTTACCGAGACGGGCCGGGACCAGGGTGGCACAGTTGCCATTGGCCTCGTGTCGGGTCAAAGCGTCCTGCGGGTCATGGATTTTGACCACGCGGGCTCCCTTGATGGTAAAGCTGTTGGGTTGGTCAAGAATGCATAAGAGGTCGCCTTCGACCTTGGGCTGCTCGCCTTTGAGTGTGGCAGTGAACTCGTGGACGGTGCCGGCGGGCGATTCGGCCACGAGGCGGGCGGTGTTGACCGCGGGTTTGAGGCTATAATCGGTGGTGGCGCCGTTTAAGAGCACCTTCGCCACGGTCCGGCGCACGGGCAGCTCGGCTCGGACGCGGCGGGCGACGGGCGTGGTGACGCGCAGACTGATTTTGTCGGCCGATCGCTGAAAGGCGTAGGTGACATCTTGGTGCTCAAAGGAGAACTCGTTCCAATGGCTGAGGGGGCTGGGCTTAATGACGAGCAGGTTTTCGCCAAACCACGGCTGGACGCCGAAGAGTCCGTCGACCACGGCCGCGAGGAACAACGGTTCGGTTTCCATGGTGAGGTTGCCGACTTGGTGGGCCATGGAGCCGCTGTTGAAATGGGCCGTTTTTACGTCGTGTTTGATGTAGGCTGTTTCAGTGACAGACTTGAACGCGGGCCAGTGTCCGTCGACGTCGCCGGCAGCACAGGCTGAATGAAAACTCGCACAGGTGTCGCCGCTGGCCACGTAGTGATGGCTCCACTCGATAGGCCACCAGTCGTTGATGAATTCAAATGTCATCCCTTCCTCAAGATCGCTGAGGTGGAGGTTTTCGCGTATATAGCGCATTGCCATATAATTTTGCATGGGCGCGCCAATGCCGCGCCAGATGGCGTAGTTCTGCTCACAGGTGTGGGGTCGCGGACGGTTGATGCCGTTCCAGCCGGCGCTGGACCAGGCGCCGACGCCCTTGTGCCAGAGCTTCTCTTCGTAGAGCTTGCGGGTTCGCTCCATGCGGTCGTTGTAGTATTTGGCCCACAACATGGGCGCGCCGCCCCAGGTGCCTTGTGGTACGTTATGGTCGTCGAGATGAGCGGCCATCTGAGCTCCGGCGCGCAGGGCGGACCATCCCATAGCGGTCGTCAGGGCAGAATAGCCTCCGACGTTGAAGCCGTCGGAGTTCCACATTTCGTAATAGCCGGTCATGATGTCGTCGCCATCGGTATCGCTGACGTCGAGGCCGTGCTGGAGAGCTCGTCGAGCCGAGGGCCACATGGTTGCCAGGAAGGTGTCATCGCCGGTCCATCGCCAGTGCCACCAGACCTGTTCGGCAAAGTAGAAATCCATATCCTCGTGCCAGTCGCTGATGGCGAAGGAGGGCATAATGTAGCGTTGGCGACCTTTGACGTCCTGAGCACCCGCGACGAACTGCAAGGAATTGGCCACTTCGTCGTGCATGCCGGCGGCGTTGAAGCCGTAGAAGCCGTGATTGATTTTGCCGTATTTGGCGTATTTGAAGCCGTGAATGAACGCAGGATACTCGTAGAGCATGCGTGAAAAGGCCGAGGTGGCGTTGACGACATTGTCGAAACGGTCGTCGGGGGTATCCACGCGCATCCGTTGGCGCTGCGAGCGCCAGAAGGCACGCGATTGTTCAATTGCTTCATCGGGTTGCTGCTGGACCTTGCGAAACTTGGTTTCCGGATCGAGTCCACGGCCGACCCAGTGCTCAAACCATTTGGCCTTCATCTGCTCGAGCCACTCTTTGTCAGCATAGGGCTGAAAGCGCAGTCGCTGATAAGCCTGCTCCACCGTTTGGCGGTTGTAGTCGCTGTAGCCCCAGACGCAGACGAATCGGCACTGCTGGGCCTTATTTGCTGACAGGTCTAATGTGGCGCTGATTCGCCCGTCCTTCACCTTGCCCAGACCGTCGGTGAGTCCGCAGTAGATTTGGGTGTACCGATGCGAGCTGAACAGAGCGTACTGCTCCTTGTCGGCTTCATGCTTGGCCTTGTCGAGCACCCACTCAAGGGTGACGGTTCCAGCATCGGGGGCACTGACATTGGCGAGCCAGGCAAAGCCCCACGTATCGATGAACTGATGCAGGCTTAGCGAGACCTTGACGCCCAGTGCCTGGTCTTGGCACGTCCAGGATGCCTGGCCGGGTGAGAGCACGACGTCAATGGAGGTGAATTCATCGAGCCACTTGGTTTTGCCGGCGGCGGTTACGCGTATGCGAGCCTCGCCGCTGACGCCCACATCGGCCAAAATGCCCGGCTTGGCGTAGGCGCCCATATCAGTTCGCAACTCCATGAGTAACCGCGGGGAGTCTCCGGTCTTGAGCCACCAGGTGCCTGATGTGATGGTGAAATTGTACATTTGGCCATCGCTGCGTTTGGCGAAGCTATCGCCCTGCACCGGCATGTAGTCCGCGGCGCCTGGGGCGGGGGGTAACCCGTCGGGGCCGAAGCCGGGCCTTCCGTAAGGATTCTTGCCCACGTTCAAACCGTCCAGGACCGGCACCTCAGCAGGGCGTTGCGGGCCAAATGCTTCTTC
>CAYNXW010000350.1:0-3119 GCA_964401265.1 uncultured Pirellulales bacterium
ACAGTAATGTGTGTCCGGTGTGTCTGGGGATGCCGGGGGTGTTGCCGGTGATGAATCGTCAGGCGTACGAGCACTCGGTGCGGGCGGCTTTGGCGTTGAATTGTGAGATTGCGCGGTTCACCAAGTGGGATCGGAAGGGTTATTATTATCCGGATTTGCCGAAGAATTATCAGGTGAGTCAGTATGATTTGCCGTTGAGTTACGACGGTTATATTGACATTCGGCTGGAGGCCGGCCAGGAGAAGCGGGTGCGGATTATCAGAGCGCATCTGGAGGAGGACGCGGGCAAGAACATGCACGAGGGGCTCGAGCATTCGCGTGTGGATTTGAATCGGACGGGGACGCCTTTGTTGGAGATTGTGACGGAGCCTGATCTGCGTACGGCGGGCGAGTGTCGGATTCTGGCGCAGGAGCTGCAGCGGTTGGTGCAGTTTCTGGGGGTGTCGGAAGGGAACATGGAGCAGGGGCACATGCGGTTTGAGCCGAACATCAATTTGCGTATTGATGGAGACGACGGGCGGGAGTATTACACGCCGATCTGCGAGGTGAAGAATTTGAACAGTTTTCGTGCGTTGGAGCGGGCGGTGGCGTACGAGCAGTGGCGGCAGCTGGAGGAGTGGAAGCGGGATCACAGTTACACGCTGGAGCGGCTGGGCAAGCAGAATCGTGGGTGGAACGACGAGCGGGGAGAGACGGTGTTTCAGCGGGAGAAGGAGGAGGCGCACGAGTATCGTTATTTTCCGGAGCCTGATCTGGTGCCGGTGGAGATTGACGAGGAGTGGCTGGGTCAGATCAAGGCGAGCGTGGGGGAATTGCCGATGGCGATGAGTGAGCGTTTTGTGGCGTGTTACGGTCTGAGCGAGTATGACGCGTCGGTGTTGACGGGGGATCGGGCGACGGCGGTGTTTTTTGATGAGGCGACGGTGGCGGCGCCGGGTCTGGGCAAGCGGGTGTCGAATCTGGTGACGCAGCATGGTTTGCGGCTGGCGAAGGAGCGGGGTTGCGGGGTGGATGAGCTGGGGGTGACGACGTCGCAGGTGGCGCAGCTGGCGACGATGCTGGATGAGGGCGGGATTAACGCGTCGGCAGCGGCGGTGCTATTCGAGAAGATGTTGACGGATGAGCGGGGGCCGGCGGCGCTTGCGGCGGCGGAGGGTTTGTTGCAGGAGTCGGACGCGGGGGCGTTGGCGTCGGTGGTGGCGTCGGTGCTGGCTGATCAGGCGGAGGCGGTGGCGCAGGTGAAGGCGGGGGGCAAGAAGGCGGGCAAGGCGCGGGGGTTTTTGTTGGGTCAGGTGATGCAGCAGACCAAGGGTCAGGCGAATCCGCAGGTGGTGGGCGCGTTGTTGGATGAGAAGTTGAGGCAGGAATGAGGTGGGTCGCGGCGGGGGGTGTTATTGGCGTAACTGTTTTGTGGTCAAGTGGTTATGTTCTTTTGGGGGGGCGTTTGGGTCTGTGTTATCGTTTTGGTGGTCCCAAGTGGTCCAGCAGAGGTTTGAAACGCGGGGCCTTTGGGGCTAGAATTGGGGTAATTGTTTTTGAGAAAGAACTCTCCCTTCGGAACGTCTACAAAGGGTGAGGGGCCGGTAGTCGTCACTGCTAGGGCAGGGGCGAGCCGGTCGATAGGGACAGGTTTCAGAGTCTACATTATAAAGGGTTTGTAGAGATGGCGCAATTGGATGGGAAGCGCGTGCGGGAGGTACGAACCGGCGAGCCGTTGTTGGTGGACTTCTCTGGTGAAGGGTCGTTGCACCTGGGTATCGACGTGGGTTCGGTGAGTTGCAAAGTGGCGGTGCTGGACGAGCGTCAGCGGGTGCGGTACTTGAGTTATCGTCGGACGCAGGGCAGGCCTATGCCGGCGGCGCGGGCGATGCTGAGCGAGCTTTTCGGGCAGGTGCCTCCGGATCGGGTGGCGTCGATAGTGGGGACGGGCAGTGCGGGGCGGGCGTTGTGCGAGCTGCTGGGTATCGATTTTGTGAATGAGTTGATTTGTCAGTCGGCGGCGATCCGGTTTTTGCGGCCTGAGGCGCGGACGCTGATTGAAATGGGGGGCCAGGACAGCAAGGTGATTTTTCTGGCGGATGCGTCGGAGGCTGGGGCTGATCAGACGGACATGGTCGATTTTTCGATGAACACGAACTGTGCGGCGGGTACGGGCAGTTTTCTGGATCAGCAGGCGTCGCGGTTGGGGGTGCAGATCGAGGGTGAATTTGGGGCGTTGGCGTTAAAGAGTGAGACGCCGCCGCGGGTGGCGGGTCGTTGCAGTGTGTTTGCCAAGAGCGACATGATCCACTTGCAGCAGCAGGCGACGCCGGTGCACGATATTGTGGCGGGTTTGTGCCTGGGTTTGGCGCGGAATTTGAAGAGTTCGCTTTGTCAGGGCAAAGAGGTGACGGCGCCGGTGGCGTTTTGCGGGGGGGTAGCGAGCAACGCGGGTGTGGTGCGGGCGTTGGAAGAGGTGTTCGAGCTGGGCGAGGGCGGATTGATCGTGCCGACGGAGCACGCGGTGACGGGGGCGATCGGTGCGGTGCTGGTGCAGCTGCGTCAGGGTGCGGGCGAGGCGAGTTCGCAGGAGCTGCGGGTGTTGTTGGCCAAGTTGGACAAGCACATCAAGCAGGAGCGTCAGGTGGGGTATCGGCTGGGGGCGTTGCCCAAGCCGACGCACGCGGCGCCGGCGAGCAAGGTGCACGCGGACCTGCTGGCGCAGGCCAAGGCGACGGGTGAGAAGATACCGGCGTATCTGGGTGTGGACGTGGGGTCGATCAGCACGAATGTGGTGGTGATGGACGAGGCGCAGCAGGTGTTGAGCAAGGCGTATCTGATGACGGCGAGTCGGCCTTTGGAGGCGGTGCGTCAGGGGCTCGAGATGGTGGGGGCCCAGGTCGATGGGTTGGTGGAGATTCGGGGGGTGGCGACGACGGGTTCGGGCCGATACCTGACGGGAGATTTTGTGGGGGCGGATCTGGTGATCAATGAGATCACGGCGCAGGCGACGGGTGCGGCGATTGTGGATCCGACGGTGGACACGATTTTTGAGATCGGCGGTCAGGACAGCAAGTATATTTCGCTGGAAGACGGGGTGGTGGTTGATTTTGAGATGAACCACGCGTGTGCGGCGGGGA
>CAYNXW010000351.1:0-3115 GCA_964401265.1 uncultured Pirellulales bacterium
AACCACATTACTCTGGACGACCTGCATCTGAGCGAACACCCGAAACGGCGTGGCGGCGGGCTTTGGTATGGCGATATCGAGGGGGTGGAGCAGACGTGTTTCCTCATTATGCACGAACGAGGCATAGCGCGGCTGGCCCGCGCCCTGGGCCAGGAGGCCATCGCCACAAAGTACGAGAAGCTGGCGGCGTGGCGTAGTGAGGCGGTCCGTGCGAAGATGTGGAATGAGAAGGAAGGTTTTTTCTTCAGTGTCAAGCGGGACAGCGGCGAGCAGATACCGGTCAAGACAATCCAAGGTTTTTTGACGATGACGGCGGGCGTGGCGAGTAAAGCCCAGTCGCGGCGGCTGGTTGAGTGTTTGCAGGATCCCAAGACCTGGTGGTGCAAGTATCCGGTGCCGACGGCGGCCCTGGACGAGCCCAAGTTCAACCCGCAGGGTTTCTGGCGGGGGGACATGTGGCCGCCGACGACCTATCTGGTGTCTCTGGGGTTGAACGACTATGGCTATTATGACGTGTCGCGCCAGTTGACCGAGCGAATGTTGGCGCTGCTCAAGCAGAGCGGTTTCAACGAGCGATACGACGGAACGACGGGCAAGGCGTTGGGGTTGGCTAACTACTGCTGGTCGCCGTGTTTCTGGAGCATGGTGGTGCACACGCGTTACGGTCTGCAGGCGGGCTATCGCACGGTGGTGGTGCCGGTCCAGGCAGGCGGACGCCGGCTCAAGCTGGGTAATATTGACTTGCACTATCCGGATGACAGCACCGTCGCGTTGACGTGCGCGTTTGAGACGTCTTTTACGGTGGTGTTTCCCGCAAAGGCGCACGAGCGTCTCTCGGTCAAGCTGGCGGGCAAGCCGGTGGCAGATTGCAGCGTGGAGAGGCAAATGCACGCGATAACATTTGTCGCTAATGCCGGCCAAACCTATACGGTGCATGCCGAGTAGGTGCTGGTATTGGGCATTGCGGGGGCCTGAAGTGGCCTGTACGTGGCGTAAGTACGGCTTGGCGGGCGTCAGCCGCAGAGGTTGATGGTGGATTCACCGACGCCACAACTCTCGACAGAGGGGGCGTCCGTGGTGAGGCTTGATTTGACCTGGTCGACCTGGTCGGCGCGCTCGGTTTTGAGCTTGTCCATCAAGAGCACCCAGGTTTTTCGCATGTGACGGAGCACGCCCACGGCTTCGTCGAGGGGGGCGACTGCCTTGTTGAGGTTGGCGTCAACGAGCCGCTCATAGCAGAAGACGTACAGTCGCCTCATGTTGTCGCAGGTTTCGGGTGCGATCTCGTCGCGCATGCCGTTGCAGAGTTCCAGGACGATTTTTTCGGCTCGTGAGAGGGCATTGAAGCTCTCTTCCACCTGGTGGTTTTCGATGGCTTGGCGAGCCTGTTCGCAGAAGCGCAGGGCCCCGTCGTAGAGCATCAACTGAAGCTGCTCCGGTGAGGCGGTAAGCACCTTGGTTTTGAGATATTCGTTGCTGTTGTTGGGATCCATAAGCAAGGTTCCATGGACGCGGTCGTCACGTCATGCTAAGCCATACTGGCGGTCATACTGGACAAGGAAGCCAACGATGACTGTTGCGACTGCATCGACGCCAGCGCCTGCTCCATGGCGTAGAACTGGTTGTAGAGTCGCTGTTCTTTTTTTTCCAGTAGAATCTCGAGGCTTTCGATGCGGTCTTCGAACATATCCTTCTGAGAACTCATTCCGTCGAGGCGGTTCTTGAGGGTACTTTCCATGGTGGTGCTGCCGAGGTTTTCCAACTGCTTGGCGAGGTGGTCACCGATACCGACGTCGGCCTTGGTGAACAGTTGGGCGACGGCTTCGGGGTCGTCGGCAAAGGCCTGGCGAAACTTGTCGGCATCGAAGCTGAGCGAGGGGGCGCTGGCGACGGCGTAGTTTCTTGTCTCGCCATTGTCATCCAACCCTGTTTCGAAACTCAGGGCGGTGAAGCTGACGCCGACACTGATGAGACTGTTGTACTTTCCGTCGAGGCCGGGGACGGTGCGCATCACCAGGTTGTTAAGACTCTGGCTTACTCGCGCCACGGCGGAATCGCCAAAGAGCACACTGCGTTCGAGGGTATCCGGGTTGAATCGGTCTTTTACGGCGATGTCGGCGGACAACTCGTTGTAGGCATTGACGAACGCTTCCATGTTGGCGACGATGCCGTCGAGGTCGTCGGCGATGGTGAGGTCGACCGGGGCGTCAGAGGCGGCGTGCAATTCGAGGGTGGTGCCACGAATCACGTCGTCAACCGTATTGGAACTGGAACTGATGAGGATGGGGTTTTGCTGGTTGGCATCGCCCATCATCAGGAGGGCGTCCTGGCCGTTGGCGAGGGTTTGGGTCTGGAGACTGGTGCTTCCGGCGTCAACGTAAACGGTACCGGTGCGTCCGGCGATCTGGCTGACAAAACTGATGCGGTAGGGATTGCCCGAGGAGCCGTCGTTGATAATCGAGGCCTTGAGGCCGAAATCGGCGTCGTTGATCCTGCCGACCAGGTCCTCGATGGTGTCGCCCGGTCCCATGTCGAATTTTTTTTCGAAGGAGCCGTCGACGAACTGCTCGCCGTAAGCGGACTCGCCGAGAATGCCCAGGTCAGCGGCGACGGAGCCGCCGTCCTCCTCGACGGTAATTGTGCCGCCGGCGGTGCTGAACTCGTCGTAGAGGAGCAGGCCGTCGCCGGTGTCGTTGATGCGGGCGCGTACGTTGGCTGTGGAGGTGGCGAAGGCGTCAATGACGTCCTGCAAGGTGACGACATAATCGTAGTCGAGATTGATGGTGGCGGTGTTGCCGTCGCCGTCGGTGACCTTGAGGCTGCCCAGCCGGACGCCCTGGCCGTGGCGGAGGTCCGATAATTCGGTGGCTTCAGAGATATACTGCAACTGCAGGTTGCCGCTGTCGATGGTGGGGAGGTTTTCGGAGGCATCGGCGTCGATGTTGAGTTGCTGGGCCAGTTGGCCGGAGACAGCAATGGCCGTTCCGGACGTCGAGGCAGTGTCGGCCAGGACGATGCCGTTGCCCGCCGGGTTGATGGAGGCGACGATGTTCGTTGAGGCGCCGTTGATGCCGTCGAGCACGTCCTGGAGGGTAAAGGCGTCGGTGAGGTCGAC
>CAYNXW010000352.1:0-3109 GCA_964401265.1 uncultured Pirellulales bacterium
GTTTTTCACGTAACTTACCTCCTTTCACGCTGGCCTGATCTGGCCAATACCCCGGGCGTATGAGGCCCAAGGTATTGGCGGTGGTCAGGTTATTATTAAGACTCAGATGTAGTGCTACAGTGCCCTTTTGCGGCGGAGCCAGCCAACCAGGCTGACGCCGAGGCTGCCCAGCACAATGGCGCCAGGGACAGGAATGGGAGCGACCGAGACGTGGTAGATGTCCGGATTGCTTGGGTTGCCGTCCAGGCCATCCAGATTTGCTCCAATGTTGAACCCGATGTTGGTCACATGGTTCAAATTTAGTACACTGGTCAGGTCCACGTAGAGTGTTGCGCTCTCGCCTGACGCAATCTCAGTCCAGCCGTTCTCATAATAGTTGTCCGCTTCGCCCGAAGTAGTGTATCCCGTATCGATGGACACGTTTACCAGTACGGTGTCGTCGTTGTCGTTGAAGAAGGTCAGGCCGTATTTATCATATCCGACCAGGCTGTTGGTAGGGGTGCCTGTGACCGCACCAATGACAGCGGCTGTGGTCGCGCCGGTGTTGCCGGTGGCCCCTGAGGAGCCCCAGAAGTTGGCGCCTATTTGTACCTGGGCGAAGGGGCTAGCGCCGCCATCGTCCTGCAGTTGCCCGGTATAACCGACCGTTCCGGCCATGGGCATGCCGTAGTCTGAAGCGGCTGTGCTTTGTCCGACATAGTCCAAACTCGAGTTTGTGCCAGCAGGGTTCGAGTAGGTATGCCAAAGCATTTCCAAGGCGGTCTTGTTTAAGGTAAAGGTGGGTCCTGCTAGTGCTGGCCCGGCGAGCAGGGGTACTACTAAGCTTACAAATAGTAACTTTTTCATGTGTGACTTACTTTTGAAGAATGTCGTTAATTCGTTTTGTTCTTCATGCCCGCAAGCACTTGATCTCGTCGGTAGTGTGCGGGCAACGATTCACAGTGTTCGTCGTCGGCGCAGATAGCCGACAAGGCCGACGCAAAGACTGCCGAGCACAATGGCACCGGGAGCAGGGATGGTAATCAGTTGCGACTGCCTATTGCAGGCGACGTAGACTCCATCGGCTCGTTGCGTAAAGCCATCCAAGAGATTGAGGCTGTAGGTGTGTGCTGCATGGGCCATGGTGCCGCCTACAGCAGCGAGAGCGTTAGTGTAGACCGAGTTGGCACTTCCGCCTTCACCCTCAGCATACCAGATGGCATCGCGGATTTGGGTGTTGGTACCCAAGGAGTTACCTGCCAGGTGCTGGTCGTAGATGTATTCCGTGACATTGCTGATGGGGTCGCCTGCTGGGCCGACGTTGCCAGAATAGGCATTTTTGTCGATACTGGCCCAGTAGCTTACACCGGGGAGGAATGTAATGGTACTCTCTACGCACCAGGTTTCAAACACGTTGGCAGTTGGGGCCCCAATGCTGCTATAGATTGAGGGCGTAAGCGTTCCCGAGTCCAGATCGACGGTAAAGGGACTGCCGCTACTGCCACCAGGGACCATATGTAGCGTGACTTGGGCAACGGCGTTAAAGGTGTTGCCCTGCCATTCGAAGGTGCCGCCAGTGAAAGAAGCCATAGCGGGCGAAGCAATCATTGCGATCACAATCGCCAATATGGCAGTTTTGCTCGTGTTCATTTGTTCATATCCTCTTGCTGACTTAGATGTATTGACCCCATACAGATGCGCACGGGATTAGACCGCGTGGTGTTGTTGCGGGGGGCCGCGGGAAAGGATATGAAGTGAAAACCCCCTGAATTGAAAGCCTGCTGATATCAACGAGGTTTGCCCAAGGGCTGGGCGAACGCTTACGTCGTCGCGGGTAGGCAAGAAAGCGGGTTGGGGTGGGTTGGCGTTTTGAGAGGTGAGCTATCGCAGTGCGGCGGCTTTGGCGTGCTGGCTCAGGGTGAGCCAGTCAACTCTTGTCGGGCGGGAGAGGTGTTCTACTATTGGCGCGGCGGGATCAGGCGAACCAGCTAATCGGTGTAGCAGGCCTGCGTATTGGACGGGTTGGTGGGCTTGCGTGGGCAGCAGGGCGTTGGTGGGCGGGACGAGGGCAGCTGGGGCGTTGTGCGTTCGGTTCGCCCGGCTGCTGAGGTAGCGTGCGGTTATTTCGGGCAGAAGTCGCAGGCCGGCGTGGCTGAGGACGAGGAGAGTGCCGAAGACGGCGATGAGTCGGCCGCGATTGTTGGCGAAGAGCACGCAGGCGAAGCCCATGAGGGCCAGCAGGATGGCACCGGGCAGGGCGGGCAGGGATCGAATGGCATTGGGCGTGGGCTGGGAGGACTGGGCCCAAGTGATAGCGTGGGGGTCGAAGAGGTGGTGTCCGAGTTGGGTCAAGGGAAGGGACTCGCCGTTGTCGACAGTGCAAGGAGGTGCAGGGTTGTAGAAGGTGCAGGCTATGGCATGCTGTGGTGTCGTGGCAGGGCCGATGGGGCGAGCGGCTTGTGTGGAGGACGTGGGGGCGCCGAATACGCCGGCCGCCGCGAGCAGTACGGCGAGCATACTGCCTCGCACAATCAAATAAGGATTAGGTGACTCCATAGTTTTCGGCACCCGGGGGGCCGCCTCTAAGCCGCGTCCGTAAGCCATCCTGGCCTTAAAGAGTGGTGGGTGCCGAAACCGGTGATTGAGTTTTCTCCGTTCGATCCAACCCCTCGCCTCCGTGCAGCATTAACTGCTACTGCTACTATATAGGGAGGTACGGGTAGATAGCAAGGAAAAAGTTCCGATAAATATTGTTTGTTGCGAGTTTGTCTATACCAAAAGGTGTATACTGGTAAGGGTAGGGAATGTTTCTATTTACATGAGTAGTTCATGGCAGATGAGGCAGGTACCGCATCGGTGTTAGTCTACAAGTAGTACGACTTTTGAGGGAAAGTGCGCGGTGGGTTGGCAAAAAGTGGGAAGCGGGGGGAGTGTTTGGATGTTGTCGTGGGCAGGTGGGAGAGGTGAAGGCTTGAGGTAAGCCGTTTGGTGCTAAAGGAGATGTTTGGATAGTAGAGGGATAGTGTAATGCTTCAGACGGAATGGGACATTTCCAGAGTTTGAATTAGTATGTGGTTCAACGAAAGGAAATGGCTATGGCAAACAAGCGGAGAAGGTTTAGTGCTCAGGA
>CAYNXW010000353.1:0-2544 GCA_964401265.1 uncultured Pirellulales bacterium
GATCTAATACCTTCTATTGAAGTTTCGATCGCTTCTTGGCTTCTGAGGTCGAGCTTCGTCTATCTTTAAAGTTCTTCCTTCATATTCTGTGCCATCAAGAGAATCTTTGGCCTTTTCGGCTTCTGAGCTGCTTGACATCTCAACAAATCCGAAACCCTTGTCTCCTATCACATTAGCTGATTTTACATCACCATGTTCCGAGAAAAGCTTCTCCAGATCTGCATTTGTTACAGAATAGCTTAAGTTTCCTACATATAGTTTGCTTCCTTGCATATTTACCTCCTCTCAAAATAACTCATTTCTCCGCGCTTTTCGATATTTTAGTCAGTGAGGTAACAGAAGGTAACAAGTAGCCCTTAATTAAAATACTACAAACAAAAGAGAGTTTTCTAAAAAAAACAAACCCCGGGTAATCTATTACCATAACCTTACGACCTTAGGCAACCTGATACCTTCGGGGCCTGGTCCTTTGAAACATTTCCGGGCTTTCTATAAATAAACCTACTTTTTGCATTCTTTCGTCCGCAAATTTTAATAACTACGAAACTTCCCAGTTTCAAAGGTTAGGCTTATTATATTAAATATAAATAATTTTGTGAAATATTTTTTTAAACTTTTCTAAAAAGAATTTTTAGAGACCAGAAAAGAAAGGGGAACTGCTTTTTATCCTGCTCCTGGAATTATTACCTGGCCTTCAAATACTTCATAAGGGATTACCACCGTAAAATCCCCGGCAGCATAGGGCCCCGCCTGATAGGCGGGAAACTTTATCATCAGGCCCCGGGGTGAAATCAGCCAGCTGGTAAAGGTATCAGTATAAGAAGGATCGGTTCCATCCTCTATCCATTCCTCATCCGGCATAAATCCCCTGTCCTGCATCTGGTATATAAGGTCCATCCGGCAGTACTGGGATATGGCACCCATATGATCATATCCGGGTTCAAATAAATCACTTAGCTCCATTATCCTGTTTTGACCGATACTGAGATTTATGGTCTCAAAATACTGCATGCCGTGGGCGCCGCCCATATATGGGTTTATATTAAGGCACACCGATATGATGTCTTCATCAAAAGATATGACCTCATAATCCACTGCCAGGAAATAGTTGATATTCTCATCTTCATAATCATATGAAGCGACCTCGGACCTGAAGTCATCTATCATGGGCTCTATCAGCTCATCATAGATGCATCTGTTTATGCTGTCATCGAGTCCCCCCGTATAGGCAGACTGGAACCGGGGATATGCAATATCTATTATATAACTGTCTTCATCATTATCTTCATGGTAGCGGTTATCATCAATCCTGCTGTATCCTGCCGAGGCTCCCTTGAACTCGTTTATCTGCAAAAGGTACATGATGTCCTCAAAAGCACTATGCCATCTGCCGGCTGCCTGTCCGGTATTGCCCGAGGCAGCTGCATCATAAAAGGCTTCCCTTCCTCCTTCGGCCCATATCTTTTCCCCCAGGCAGTTTATCTCATCTGTTGTAAAATATTCTTCAGCTTCTCCTATTATTTTTTCCCTGTCTGCTGCCAGGGTTATCTTTACCTGGTATCCTTCATTATAAAAGACTGCGGTCTTCTCAAAGGCGACATCACATATATCATACCTGGAAAGCACCATATATTCTTTTACATATACTCCTCCCAGCTCGATTACATCTCTTGAGGGGGGATAGGAAAAATCATTATCCGGTCCGAAGTCTCCAACGGCAAGCGCATCACTTTCTTCCCGGGCATTTTCCAGCATGGTCCCCTGCATGGATCCCATATCCATTATCCCTACATTCAGCGAAAGCCCCCTGTACTCAGGGTCCCGGCACAGGCATGAATACAATGTCAGGTCATCATGGGGATAGACAAAGGCAAAATCAGCCTGGCTGCTTTCGAACATTATATTGTTTGGCGGCCCTGCCGTTTCTTCATCTTCGGGAACCGGATCCTGGTTTAAATCTTGATTATCTCTGTTCTCTGCAGCAGTTTTTTCTTCTTCCTGGACGACGGTATTTTCCTGTCCGGTTCTTGCTTTATTGGCATCCCGGATAATGCATGAGCATATGAGTGTCATGATTATCAGGGTCATTATAAAAAAAGCCGGCAGCTTTCTCATATCAACCTCTCCTTTTTAGAATATATTTCTATCCTTTAAAAACCACTTCATAGTCTTACCTGGTACTTTTTAAGCATATAATCTTGACATTATGGCCCGGGAAAGGCTATCCGGTTTAACATCTATATACTGGGAGATCGCACTCCTGTCAAAATAGCTTAATGCCTAAAGATTTTTTTTACTTGATTCATGATCAATACATATTATATATTAATTGCGGAACAGGCCAAACAAATTTATTTACCCGTAAACATTATTGTTTTTATTCTGTTGTCCCGTGCTTTTTAATCCCATAAAAAATTTATTGACTTCTGGTTATTTTGGGAATAATATTAGCGCGAAATCTGCAATTTAGCAGATCAAAAACTTTACCCGTAAAGGAGTAAGAGTTGGCTACAAAAGCAAAAAGGGCGGAAAGAAAAAAGGTAA
>CAYNXW010000353.1:2554-3092 GCA_964401265.1 uncultured Pirellulales bacterium
AACCTTTGACCAGAGTCCTGTATACTTAAAAAATACAGGACTGCTGATATGCAGAGCCCTTATCCCCCATCCTCATTAATATTTTTTTATCCTGGTCAGAGACCATATTATTTGAAAAGTAAAACTATAATTATCTCAGGTTTGAAGTAAATGATGGTGCGGTTTCAGAGATAAGATTATTTCATATGCTTTTTAAGACCTTTATCTTGAAGCCTATCGATTTTAGGGAGCTCTTTAATACTTTCAGGCTGTCACTTCCAGCCCCCTCGCACCAGAGGTACAGGCTGCCGGAAAAAGCTGAGATATGAAGTGCTCTCATAGGCTGATATCCTTGCTGTTTCCTTTATATGGGGAATAAGATACTATAACAGTCCACACGGATGCAATGGTATTATGCTTTAAATGACAGGAAATAAGCTTTATTACTCGAACCGCCAGCAAAACCTGGTATATACAATGATCCCGGCTGCGAAAAAGACCAGTGATATAGCTGCCGCATAAATGATATTTACCACTGTAAGGGGATTATAGGCAAAAC
>CAYNXW010000354.1:0-3060 GCA_964401265.1 uncultured Pirellulales bacterium
ACTGCTCGGGCCAAGCGGATCTGCAACTGGCAGCAGCCATGATGTACCCCACCGCGCCCCGCGTGCAGTGGGCATGTGTCAACTCGCCCGATCGCGAAAAACTCCTCGCTGCCGGGCTCAAGCAGGATCGCGTCACGCTGGTACCCAACCCCGTCGACGTAGCAATATTCTCGACCCGACCCCTGACGCAAATGTCCCCTGGCCAACTAGACAAGATAGGGATCGCCCCGATCGACTTTGAAGCAGACCTCACGGCCCGCATTGCTCGATTTGCCAGCGAACAAGGCTTCGTCTTTGAGGCGAACCGCAAGATCCTGCTGGCCCCGGTAAAGGCCCTGCGCCGCAAAAACATCATCGAATCGGTGCTCCTGACGGAAATGCTCAATCGCCAGGAAGACCTCTATCAGCTGCTCGTAACGTTGCGACCCGATAGCGCAAAAGACAAGGCGTACTGCCGAGAGGTCGAGGCCTTTGTCAAGCGACACCGGTTGCCGGTAGTCATCGGCTTCGGACATGATATCCTGCGCGGTGGGCACCAGCGCGTGGTGGTGGAGGGCCAGGTGGCAGCGTATAGTCTGGTGGACATGATGCACATGAGCGAGGCGGTGCTGACCACGTCGGTTCAGGAAGGATTCGGCTATGTCTTCCACGAACCCTGGCTCGCAGGCAAGGCGGTCTTCGGGCGAAACCTGCCCAACGTCACGGCCGACTTCACCGCGGCGGGACTCTCCTTGGAACACCTTTATCAGCACCTGCTGATTCCACGGCGATGGCTGGGCCCGCTATGGAACGACACAGAAGCTGCCTACCAGGCCAAACTCGAGGCGAGCTATGCCGCGATGGGACTGACACCCCCACCTCCAGCCGAGACGATCGCGACAATCAAGCGACACAAGTGCTTCTCGACAACCAAACCAGCCGAAACTCTCGAGGCAATGGTCGACTGGGCCGACCTGTCCGCCGAAACACAATTACTTCTCTTACAAAGAATTGTGAAAGACAAACGGCTGCTCTGCGCCGTCAAGCCAGTCGCCGCCGACACCGGCAAAGTAGTGAACTGGTACGTGAGCAATCCACACGCTATAATGAGGCAGAATCGGGCGAGTATTGCTCGCTGGTACGGTCTGCCCGGAGCCGCCCATTCGCTCGCCAGACTGATCGCCACAGCATCAGCCAGACTAGCGGAAATGCAGCAGAGCTCGGCACACGCTGAAGGGGCTGACGTATCGAACGAAGCGATCTTTACGCAGTGCCTTGCCTTGAATCGTTACCACTTGCTGACTTAGATCGTCTCTCCGGTCAGAAGCTCCAAGCCTCGCCACCACGCCCGTCGGCACCACAGCGATTGAAAAGGAGACCTTTTCATGAGCGATTTCTTTCAGAACGGAATTATCACCACCCTTCATGATTTCGGTACCGCCAATTTGACACACATGGAGGCACGCCTGGACGACCCCTTCAAGCGCAGAGATGTCGCCCTGATTCTTCCCGTCACGGCACAAGACCTCATGTCACCTTCCTTTAACCAGATTGTCTCCGAACTGACCCATGTACCCTACATTTCCCAAATCGTCTTGTCCTTGGGCAAGACCGAAGACTTTAATGTTATGGTCCAGGCTCGCACACGCCTCCGGGCGCTCTCGCAACCCTATTCGGTCGTCTGGTCCTCCGGACCGGGCATCAAAAGCCTGTTCGAAGAGTTGGCCGAAAACTACCTCGATGTCGGCCCCGACGGAAAGGGACGCGGCGTCTGGACCGCCCTGGGATATGTCCTCAGCAAACGCAACTTACGCGTCATCGCCGTCCACGACTGCGATATCCGCAACTACTCAAACAGTATGCTCGCAAGGCTCTGCTATCCCTGCGCCGTTCGCGGCATGGATTTCGAGTTCACCAAGGCCTACTACATGCGCGTTACCGAACGCATTTACGGACGTGTAACACGTCTGTTCTTCACGCCGCTGGTGCGTGCGCTACGCAACATTCTGGGTGCCAATCGTTTCATGGAGTTCCTGCACAGCTTTCGATATCCACTCTCGGGTGAGATTTGCATGACACGCTCACTCGCACAGGTCATGCGAATGCCCGGCGACTGGGGACTCGAGATCGGCACTCTCTCGGAGGTCTACCGCACTTGCTCGCTGACACGCGTCTGCCAAGTGGATATTGCCGGCACCTACGAACATAAACATCAGAACCTGGTCTCCGACGACTTGCGGGTAGGGCTCCTTAAAATGGCCGTCGATATTGCTAAGGTGGTCTTGCGCACGCTGGCCGCCGAAGGCGTCGTCTTTCCAGCATACTTTTTCGGAACCGTACAGGCCGCCTACCTGCAAATGGCCCGCGAGGCCATCGACCAATACGCTGCCGACGCCATCCTGAACAGCCTGCCTTACGAACGCCATGCCGAGGCTCAGGCCGTAGAGAGCTTCTGCGAAGCCGTTGCACTCGCGGGCAGACAGTTCCGCGAAGATCCCACCGATTTGCCTCGAATCCCAGGCTGGAACCGCGTCATGTCCGCACTGCCCGATTTCGTGGAAAGGCTCGCGGCGGTCGTTGACAAAGAGAACCGCCAAGCCGAAATGGCCGGACTCCAACAAAAATGTGCCCGCACGCCCACCGACCCCCCAGGCCCACCCATCACCCTGCCCGCACAGTAACCTCCAGCCCCGCAGCCAAGACGTAAACCCTGCCCTCAAAAACCTTTACACACGCCAAAGCCTCCACAAGCTCCGACCAACCTTTCCCGAAACACACACTGCCCCCGCTGGCGAAGCCGAGACGCCCCCCTCCGCGTGCATACGCGTGCATATTGGTTACATACCAGCACGGTGAGCCGAGAACCTCGCAGCCAGCCGAGACGACCGCTCAAGAACCAAAACCCGTCCAGCGTCCGCACCGGCCCACCCCCTGCTCACCCACACACGCTCCGTCCGGTAAACGCCGCCGCCAAGCGACGCTAAACCAGCCTGAGCCAGCCCAGAGCAACGCATCCACCAGCCGAAGCAGGGCAATCGCATCTAATTTCCTCGGTCATTGCGAGTGAGGACTCGCCAAAGG
>CAYNXW010000355.1:0-3059 GCA_964401265.1 uncultured Pirellulales bacterium
GGTTTTTTCGCAGGCTATACCGGCCGAGGGTGACGGGGAGGGCTGGATGGCGCCCGTTTATCTTGATGTTCCCGCAGGTGGCAGGATTGTAGACCTGGACGTGTATGTGGACATTGTGCATTCTGAGGTGAGTGACCTTATTATTTATGTGGACGCGCCGTGGGGGGCTAGTGTGTGCCTTAAGGATGACGCGTTGTATCAGACATTGTGGCAAGAGGTGGAGCGGGCGGATATGCGGGGGACGGTATTTGATGACAGTGCATCTTGGTCGCTGACGGAGGGCGAGGCGCCTTATACGGGGCACTTTCTGCCGGCGCAGGATGAGTTTTTGGCCACGTTCAATGGGAATGAGGCGGGCGGTGTGTGGACGTTGCGCATCTATGATATAGCCTTAAAGGACGCCGGCGTGCTTGAGGGCTGGGAGTTGCACTTTGACTGCGAGCCGGTGCCGGAGCCAGTGGGGGCCCTGTTCTTGTTGGCAGGGGGGGTATTTTTTGCGTGTCGTCGTCCTTGTGGTCGGGAGCGATCTGTTGGTGGTGCATTGCGGCGGGCATGAGGTTGTGGTAAGTTGGCGCGTCATGGCGAGACGTGTTCTATTGTTAGTGACGGATCTGGAGGTGGGCGGAGCGCCGTTTGCGGTTAAGGCGTTGGCGTGTGGTTTGGGGGCGGTCAGGTGCGAGCGAGGGGGTGGGGGTCTTTTTGAGGTGCGGGTGGCGTCGCTGGCGGGGGAGGGTCCCGTGGCGGCTCAGTTGCGGGCGGCGGGTATCAGGGTGGATTGCCTTGGTGCGCGGGGCGTGTGGGATTTGCGGGTGTTTGTTCGTCTGGGACGGTTGATAGCGACCTATCGGCCGGAGCTGTTGCACAGTCACCTGGTGCACGCCAATGTGACGGGCCGGCTGGTGGGTAGGCTTCTGGGTGTCGGTGCGATCGTGGGTACGGTGCACACGGCGGAGGGTGCCAAGCGTTGGCATCTGCATTTGGAGAATCTCACGTGCCGACTGAGTGAGGCGACGGTTTGTGTGTCGTCTTCGGTGCGTGCCCATATGATTGTTGAGGCGGGGCTACCGCCGTCGCGTTTGCGGGTGGCATCGAACGGGATCGACTGGGCGCGGTTTGCTCAGTCGGAGCGGGCTGATTTAGGTGAGCTGGGTCTTGAGGTGGGCCGGCAGACGGTGATCTGGGTGGGCCGGCTTGATCCGGTCAAGCGAGTGGACGTTTTGTTGCGGGCGCTGCGTGGTTTGGCGGACGAGCGGGCAGTGCAGTTGTTGATCGTGGGGGACGGGCCGGAGCGGGGCAGGCTCGAGGGGTTGGTGGGGCAGTTGTCGCTGGCGGAGCGGGTGTGTTTTTGCGGCATGAGGCAGGATGTGGCGGCTCTGCTGGGGGCGGCGGATGTGTTCGTCCAGCCGAGCGAGTGGGAGGGGTTGCCACTGGCGGCGCTGGAGGCGATGGCGGCGGGTCTGCCGGTGGTGGCCAGCCGAACGGCCGGGCTGGTGGATGTTGTGGCTGATCAGGTAACGGGGCTTTTGACGCCGGTGGGCGATGCACAGGCGTTGGGGGCGGCGTTGGGGAAGGTGCTGGACGATGCCGGTTGGGCCCGGCGGCTGGGCCAGGCGGGTCGCGAGCGGGTGCGGGAGCAGTTCTCGCTGGAGGCGATGGTGGCACGGCATGTTGATCTCTATGAGGGGCTTATGGCAAAGGGGTGCAGGGGCGAACGGCGGGGATAGTGTCTGGGCGGCCCGAAGGGGGGCATTGGAAGGTGCTGTTGTGTGACGGACATGGGTCGGGAGGGGGTGTGGGGGCTTTCTACGTTTCTTTCAAGAGCGGGCTGTGGGCGGGCCAAAAATGTTAAGTTAGGTAAGATGGAGAAAATAGGGAAAAAGATTGGAGGTTTTTTGGGGTGCTGTTCGATAAGATGGGTGTGATGGATGTCGGCGGGCGTGGCAGTGACTGGGGCCGCTGGACAGGGCAGACGAGCAAGGATGATCGTCGCGAAGCAGAGCAAGCCGCACGGAAGGCAAGATGCCAGGGTGTGTGGGCCAAATTGAGGACAGCAGAATGAACCTGGAACAGATCCAAACCAAGTACGTGGAGAAGTTGCTCAGTGGCGATCGGGTTGGGTGCCGGACGATTGTTGGCGAGGCGTTGCAGACGGGCACGCCGGCGAATGTGGTCTACACGGACCTTTTCTGGCCAGTGATGGCGGCGGTGGAGGGTTTGTACCGGGACCACCGGATCGATATGATCACCGAGCACATGGCCACGCGGATCAACCGTACCCTGGTGGACCAGTTGCAGAGCAAGCTGCCGCGTAGCCAGCCTCGTGGGCTCAAGATGATCGTGACGTGTGCGTCTGACGAGCCGGAGGAGCTGGGGGCCCAGATGTGTGCGGATCTGTTCGAGTCGGACGGTTGGGAGGTGAAGTTTCTGGGTGGCGGGGTGCCCAACGACGAAGTGATGGTGCTGATCGCGAGCTTTCAGCCTGATGTGGTGTTTATTTATGGGACCAAGCCGTCGGGGGCACCCGATGTGCGGCGGTTGATGGACGGGGTGCGGGCGGTTGGGGCGTGTCCGAAAGTGCGGTTTATGCTGTCGGGCGGGGTGTTTAACCGAGCGGAGGGGCTTTGGGATGAGATCGGGGCAGATTTATTCGCACCGACAGCCAAGGAGGCTTTGGCGGTGGCGTTGACGGATCGGCGGGCGGCGCCCAATCGTAAACGCGTGCGGCGTAAGGGGCAACAATTGGCTGAGGTGAGCGTGGGGTAACCTGGCGTCGATGAACTCGCCCGGGAGGAGTCCTGGCTGAGCAGGTAGAACCATTCTCAGCAGATCGGTAAGACGCGGTCCGACATGGGCTGCGTCTTTTTTTTTGCGAGGAGGCGGAAACCTGCGATTTTTTTTGCAACATCTCGCCGTTTGTAGCGTCTAAAAGGAGGTGGGGCCCACAGGGCCTTCCATGACAGTGCTACATTCTCCTCTACTCCTTCAGTTGGAGCAGGACACTCCCTCCGGTCCTGCTCTTTTTTTTTCTGGGGGGGGGTAGCGTCGCGCTGATGTGGCGG
>CAYNXW010000356.1:0-3049 GCA_964401265.1 uncultured Pirellulales bacterium
CAAACAGAAGGACACATTGAGAGAACTCTTTGTCGCAGCAAGTGTTTCTTTGACGCGATTTCTATGATGGTCGATGATAATCGACGTAGAGCGTCCATCCCACAGGATCGCAAGGTATTCCTGCTGAATAGTCTGGGTGAATCTCAAATTGGCGAGGTGTTGCCTCACTTTGCACTCGGTGCTTTTCAAGATAGTAGCCCAGAGGTAAGACTTGCTTGTGCTCAAAGTCTCGCATCATGGATTGGATATTTTATGCAAGCCATGACGATAATTCAGCGGACTCTTCATCTTGAAGAAGATGGTAGGGTCAAAGCGGCAAAGGAGTCGCTTGTTGCGGCATCCTCGGTACGTGTTACCGAGCCGCTCCCACCAAATGAATAAAGGAGAATTAGAGGGGGCAGACACGAACGGCTCCGGTGTCACCTGCGACAACGCCGGCAACCTCACCGACGATGGGACCTACGACTATTACTACGACCATGAAGACCGCCTCACCCGCGTCTCTGGCGTCTCCGGCGCCCTCGCCGACTACACCTACGACGCCCTCGGCCGACGCATCCAGACTATTGCCAACAGCACCACCACCCGCTATTATTATGATGGCTGGCGCGTCCTGACCGAGACGAACGGCACCGACGTCGCCCAACGTGATTACGCCTACGGCAACTATCTCGACGAGGCCCTCTTTATGGTAGCCGACCCGACCAACACCCCCACGACCTACTACTTCGCCTCGCGTGCATCTTGCCCGCGCTACCAGCCCCAGGCACCGCCTGGGGACAATAGAACAACTCTTAGCAAAAAACACAATTCCCCCGTCGCCCTGCTCGAATCCGACGGCGACGTAGCCGAACGCTACGAATACGACGCCTACGGCCAGCCGCAATTCCTCAACGCCGACTTCACCCTCAAAGCCACCCAGACCTCCGGCTACGGCAACCCCATCGCCTTCACCGGCCAACGCCTCGACCTCCTCGACACCGCCGCCCTACCCCTCATGAACTACAAGAACCGCACCTACTCCATCCCCCTCGCCCCTACCTCATAACCAACCACACAATTCACGGGTGTCCCTATTTATCACCCCAAGCATATCACCAAGTACGCACAGGCGCCTTCCGCCTCACTATGCATTCGGTCCGCGCAAAAAAAACCGACTGAATCCCGCGATTGGATGAAACAGCCGATCTTTTTTTTACTGATGTATCAGTAGGTCAGACAATCAGGTTGTCACCTCGCCCGACCTGTCAGCCGCCATGGCAGCGGCCCAAGCCGCTAGAACGAGAACTGCCACGAATGCTGAATGCGAAACGCGTCGCCGTCGTCACTATTCTTGTAGTCTGTTCTCCAGTAACTAACCTCCACACCCGTCGAGAGATACTCCGTGAACTGGTAGATCGCGTTACCAAATATAAACCCATTACGGCTGCGGTCGCCCACACGCAAATCACTGTTCTGTGGATCGTCCACGCCTGCCCCCACATCAAACAACCACGCCTGGCAGGGCCGATATGCCACCTGGCACCAGCCGCCCCGTGAATTGACGCCCTCGCGCGTGTCCGCGTTGACGCCCTGGCCAATACCCCCGAAATAGGTGTCCAAATCCTTGCCGCAAAAGAGCTCACCCTTCAACTCCAGCTGTTCCGTTAAAGGCACCACCAGATCGAAATTGAGCGAATAGCTGGCCACTTCCTCGTTGTCGCCTGGGGCGTCGAAATCGATTTCTTCCTTGCCCCAATGGCCGCTGACGCCGGCTTCGAGTTTGCGCTCCGCGAGGAAAGGCGTGGCATAGCTTGCCCGCGCGAGCACCGACGGATACGGCGCATCTTGTCGGCCATTGGCCACTCCCAGCGTGTTGGCCCCGCGTGCGTGGCGTGATAGTGCCGTTTCCACCTTCCAGCGGTCGCCGTCGGGTGCGTCCCACCATTTGCTGTAGCGTAGTTGCGGGTGGCGGTAGCCGATGTTTCCGGCAAACCAGCCGACGGTGTAGTTGAGGGTGGTCGGGTTGAGGGGAGAGATGACATCGGATGTCTGGCCGAAGAGGAACTGCCAATCGTTGCCGGTCATCTGCCCGTAGGCATGGCGTAAGAGGACGGTTCCCTGGTTTTCCTGGGGGGTGACGCCGCTGTAGAAGTCGATTTCGGCTCGGGCCATGACCTCGACATCGCCGAAGTCTGGGGCGAAGATTTTGGTGCCGAGTCGGCTTTGGCGAGCGGTGAAGTTGAAATCATCGTCGGCGGCAGCGCCGTCGTCGTCCGAGAGGGCCCAGACGACGTAGTCACCGCCGGCGCCGGCGACGGCGGATTCATCGTAGCTGACGTCGCCTTTGAAATAGCCATAAGGCTTTACGCGCCAACCAGTTGGGATATCAAAGATCCCCTTGCCGGTATCGTCGGAGACGGGGGTGGTATCGGTGAGGACCTGGCGAAGCTCGGCATCAGCGTTGCGGCTGACCGTGGCTTGTCGGAGTTCGGCCATTTCATTGCGGAGCTCGCGAATTTCCTGCTTGGCCTGTTCGAGTTCCTGGCGGAGCTGGGCCTGGCCGCTCTCGTCGGCCAAACAGGGGTTTGACAGGGAGGCTGCGCAACACAAAGCCAGCACTACCAATATGTTAGAGAGCCGATAGAGCAAGATGAAACCTCCTACGAAGGACAGTTAGTTACTGGGCCAGCGGGGCCTGTAGGTTTCGCCCGGGCGGTTTGGCCGGGCACACATTGTGATCTAGTATTTCTAAACGACCAGATGGGCTTGCCAGCAATAAAAAAAGGGGTTTTTTTTGGCCCACACCAGTTTTTGAGGTGTATTCTTCCGGACGGGGGCAGGGCCAACTGTTGACGGGCAGATAACATCAAGGAGCAAAAATATGCTCAGAGAGGGGGGACGGCGGCTCCAACCAGGGTGCTGCAGGCTGGCCAACATAGACCCCATGCCGGGGGTGCTGACGAAAGTGCGGCACGGGCAGTTGGGTTTTTGGGCGACAAACGGGGGTGGCGGGCGCAATCCTGTTCGGCGCTTGGTTTGCTCTTTGTTAACTTCATACAGCGTTCAG
>CAYNXW010000357.1:0-3047 GCA_964401265.1 uncultured Pirellulales bacterium
GCCTTTATCTAAATTCGTATTATTAATATTTTCATCTATATATATATTCTCTGAAATTTCCTGAGTTTCCTTTATCACATTTTCTGAGAATTCTAATAAAGCAGTATCAGTATCATTGAAATATTTTATTTTCATTTTATTATTCCTCCTTGAAATTTCTATCAAAGAAAGCATTATGGACTGTTTTACCATCCTTTAGTGTTATTACTCTTAAATACTTTCCTTCACTTTCAATCTTTGACCATCTTCTCATTCTTCCATCTGACTGCTTTTCGGTTTTAATCGGATTATTTATTACATCCTTTATCCATTCATCTTTTATTTTCACTCTATCCGGTCTTTTTTTCATATAATGAAAATATTTTGTAAACTTCATAAAAAACTATATGCTACTCTTGATTATCTTTATTTAATGTTAAATATATCATATTCTGTCTAAAATCTCATAAAGGATTAATTTATTGATCTCAGGCAGCCATATTTCTGGCTGAATCTTCTGCCATATATTCTTTAAATTCCTCATAGTAATCTTCTGTGCACTGATAATAGGGAGTGTGCAGGGGTTTTCTCCTTATGTATTGTTTTTATGCTTTTACTTAGGACGCCTGGATTTGCGGACATATGTCCCATTGTGATTATTATATGTATTCATGTAAATACATATAATATAAAGACAATTTAAATTTGGAATACATAATTCCATTTTACACTAAAAAATGGAATTATGTATTCCAGAATAATAAGTACGCCAAAGAATAAAAGCTTTTTCCTTTTTGGTCCCAGGGGTACGGGCAAGACCACATGGTCCAAAAGTCATTTGCAGATGCAATTTATATTGACCTCCTTGAATCAAGGGTTTTTAATGAGCTTCTTGCAGATCCCCAGAGAATTGAAAATTATATTCCGGAAAATTTTAATGACTGGATAATAATAGATGAAATACAGAAAGTGCCTTTTCTTATAGATGAAGTCCATAGGCTCATTGAGAATAAAAAGCTCAAATTTATCCTTACAGGTTCAAGTCCGAGAAAATTGAGAAAGAAAGGACAAAACTTACTGGCTGGCAGAGCTCTTAACTGTTATATGCACACCCTTTCAGTGGTTGAATTGGGAAAGGATTTCAGCCTTGAGCATTCTTTAAAATACGGAAGCCTTCCATCTGTATATACTGAAGAAGATCCGCAGGGTTATCTTGATAGCTATATTCGGACTTATCTTAAGGAGGAAGGCCTCACCAGGAACCTTAATGCGTTTGCACGTTTCCTGGAAGCTGCCAGTTTTTCACAGGGTTCCGTACTTAATATATCAGAGGTCTCCCGTGAATGTTCGGTGGAGAGAAAAGTAGTTGAAAATTATTTTAATATATTAGAAGACCTGCTTATCTCAGTACGGATTCCAGTTTTTACAAAAAAAGCAAAAAGAAGGATGTCCAGGCATCCAAAGTTCTATCTTTTTGATACGGGAGTCTATATGACTGTTAGACCAACGGGACCGCTGGATTCTCCCGAATTGGCTGAAGGAATAGCGCTGGAGAGTTTCTTCTTGCAGGAAATAAGAGCCATTAATGAATACTATGGGCTTGGATACAATATTTATTACTGGAGAGCTTCCGGAGGATTAGAAGTAGATTTTATCCTTTATGGCAAAAGGGGTATAAAGGCATTTGAGATAAAGCGCCGCAACAAAGTGTCTATGGGAATGCTATCCGGGCTAAAAGCTTTTCTGTCAGATTATCCGAACGCTGAAACATTTCTTTTATATGGAGGGAATAAGCCTCTTTTTATAGATGATATAAAAATCCTGCCTATTACAGATGCATTTAAGGCCCTAAAGGGAATTATCTGATCTATACTTTCAACCAGTTTGAGAACTCCTTTGGATAATCCACTTTCTCTTTCTATTTTAAAAAAAAGTTCGCTCTGTCCCGGTTAAGAGTAGAAATAATTCTGGAGGCAGTATCCATTTATTTTTATATATATTGAAGTCTTCCTTAGAGATAATAATCCCAGTTTGCTTATTGATCTTATCTAATTGTAGAAAATGCCTGGGTGTAATGTTTCTTTGATATTTAACTTCTATGGGTAATAATGAATTTTCTTGAGTTCTCACAATAAAATCGATCTCAGTCTGGTTTGTGCCCCTGAAGAAAAAAATCATATTGCCCCAGTTAAGGCTGTTTTCTGTTCTTATTAAGTGGGACATGATGGCATTTTCTATTAATTTGCTTTTTAGTAACGGATCTTTCAGCCTTTTTTGACTGCCAGAAAAATAATCAGAAAGTCCCCTGACATATCCCGAAAATACCCAGAACAGGAACATGTCCTGAAAATATATTTTTTTTGTTTTTCTTGACGCTGCCAGTTTTTTATTTAGATCAACCTGATAAAGAATTTTTATTATAAAGCTTGATTCCATGGTTTCAAGGTAATCTCCAACAGTTAAGTGAGAATCTATGTTGGTTTTTTTGGCTATAGTGTCAAAACCTATATTGCTTGTAATACTTTTTATTACCTGATCAAATATCTGTCTTGAGGATGATTCTTTTTTCCCTGATTTTACCAGATCACCTAATACCCAGCTTAAGTATTGCTGGTATATGTCAATGTCTATCTTATTATTAGAAGCAAGATTATTGATCGCCTGGATAAATCCTCCTGAAAGCAAGAAATCGTCCAGATATTGATGCAGCCTTTTTTTGTAGAAAGCATAATTTTTCTTGGCGGAAGAGATATCGTATATTTTTTCTGTTATATCCGGAGCAGCAAAATCAACAAACTCCCTAAAAGAGACAGGGAAAAGTATTTTATCCAAATCCGGGTCCTGGCCTCTCCTGCCAGGCATTCTTTCGGTTTCATATTTTAGATCATGTGAGTTAGAACCCGTAAGGATAATAGTGCACTCTTGAAGGAACCCTATATCAGACAGGTGTTTTATACCTCTGGTCCAGTCTTTTACAAATGTTATTTCATCAATAAAGATATATTTTCTGTTTTTATTATCATTCCAATCCAGATATGTCCTGAGGATATCGACCAGACCGGTATGAT
>CAYNXW010000358.1:0-3027 GCA_964401265.1 uncultured Pirellulales bacterium
ACTCGATGATCACCCAGCAGCCGCTGGGCGGCAAGGCGCAGTTCGGTGGCCAGCGCTTCGGCGAGATGGAGGTGTGGGCACTCGAGGCTTACGGCGCGGCCTACGCGCTGCAAGAGTTGCTCACCATCAAGTCCGACGACGTCCTTGGTCGCGTGAAGGTCTACGAGGCCATCGTCAAGGGCGAGAACATCCCCGAACCGGGTATTCCCGAATCCTTCAAGGTGCTCGTGAAGGAGATGCAGTCGCTGTGCCTGAACGTTGAGGTGCTCTCCAGCGACGGTGTTGCTATCGAGATGAAGGACAGCGACGACGACGTCTTCCGCGCCGCCGAGGAACTAGGAATCGACCTGTCCCGGCGGGAGCCGAGCAGCGTCGAAGAGCTCTAAGCGACAACAAGGCGAGTTCCCCCGACAACCACGACAACTAACCGGAACTAACGAAGGAAACCCACGTGCTGGACGTCAACTTCTTCGATGACCTGCGAATCGGCCTAGCTACGGCGGACGACATCCGCACCTGGTCGCATGGCGAGGTCAAGAAGCCGGAGACCATCAACTACCGGACGCTCAAGCCGGAGAAGGATGGTCTGTTCTGCGAGAAGATCTTCGGACCCACTCGCGACTGGGAGTGCTACTGCGGCAAGTACAAGCGCGTGCGCTTCAAGGGCATCATCTGCGAGCGCTGCGGTGTCGAGGTAACGCGCGCCAAGGTGCGCCGTGAGCGGATGGGTCATATCGAGCTCGCTGCTCCGGTCACCCACATTTGGTACTTCAAGGGAGTTCCCAGTCGACTGGGCTACCTGCTCGATCTTGCTCCGAAGGACCTCGAGAAGGTCATCTACTTCGCCGCATACATGATCACCTGGGTCGACGAGGAGGGCCGCCACGAGGCGCTGCCGAACTTGGAAAAGCAACTCGGGGTGGAGAAGAAGCAGATCTCCTCGCGTCGGGATTCCGACATCGAGGCCCGTCAGCAAAAGCTCGAAGCCGATCTTGCCGAGCTCGAGGCCGAAGGCGCCAAGTCCGATGTGCGCCGCAAGGTTCGCGAATCCGGTGAGCGTGAGATGGCGGCGATTCGTCGGCGTGCCGATCAGCAGATCGACCGCCTCGATCGCATCTTCGATCGATTCCGCACTTTGAAGGTCCAAGACCTCGAAGGCGACGAGATGCTCTTCCGCGAGATGCGCGACCGCTACGGACGCTGGTTCGACGGTGGCATGGGTGCAGAGGCGATCCAAAAGCGTCTGGAGTCCTTCGATCTCGAGGCCGAGGCCGCCGCGCTCAAGGAGATCGTCGCCACGGGCAAAGGGCAGAAGAAGACCCGCGCGCTCAAGCGCTTGAAGGTCGTCGCGGCATTCATGAACACCACCAACTCACCGCTGGGCATGGTGCTGGACGCAGTGCCGGTCATCCCACCGGATCTACGTCCGATGGTGCAACTCGACGGTGGTCGCTTCGCCACGTCGGATCTCAACGATCTCTACCGTCGCGTCATCAACCGCAACAACCGCTTGAAGCGCCTACTCGATCTCGGTGCCCCCGAGATCATCGTCAACAATGAAAAGCGCATGCTGCAAGAGTCGGTCGACGCCCTGTTCGACAATGGTCGCCGTGGCCGTCCGGTCACCGGCCCGGGCAACCGTGCACTGAAGTCGCTGTCCGACATGCTCAAGGGCAAGCAGGGTCGCTTCCGGCAGAACCTGCTCGGCAAGCGTGTGGACTACTCCGGCCGCTCGGTGATCGTGGTCGGCCCGCAGTTGAAGTTGCACCAGTGCGGTCTGCCCAAGCAGATGGCCCTGGAACTGTTCAAGCCGTTCGTGATGAAGCGCTTGGTCGACTTGAACCATGCGCAGAACATCAAGAGCGCCAAGCGCATGGTCGAGCGTTCGCGTCCCGTGGTGTGGGATGTCCTCGAAGAAGTCATCGCCGAGCATCCGGTGCTGCTCAACCGCGCACCCACGCTGCACCGGCTAGGCATCCAGGCATTCGAGCCACAGTTGATCGAGGGCAAGGCCATCCAGATCCACCCGCTGGTCTGCACCGCATTCAACGCCGACTTCGACGGTGACCAGATGGCCGTGCACTTGCCGCTGTCGGCCGAGGCGCAAGCAGAAGCGCGAATCTTGATGCTCTCGACCAACAACATCTTGTCCCCGGCTAACGGTCGCCCGATCGCCACGCCCACCCAGGACATGGTGCTCGGCATCTACTACCTGACCACCGAGAACGGCAAGAACGCCCAGGCGAAGGACGCAGATCTGCCGAGCTACTCGACCGTCGCCGAAGCCGTCATGGCCTTCGATGCAGGTGCGTTGGAACTTCAGGAGAAGGCCAAGATCCGCATCGAGGGCACTGAGCCGCCGCACGGGTG
This sequence comes from uncultured Pirellulales bacterium, assembly GCA_964401265.1. Lineage (GTDB taxonomy): Bacteria > Planctomycetota > Phycisphaerae > Sedimentisphaerales > SM23-30 > CAYNXW01. Next base: position 2,371 of record CAYNXW010000358.1, read on the forward strand.
GCAGATCCCCGAAGGCTGGGAGCCCGGTCAGCCCTTCACGTTGGTTACCACGCTCGGTCGCGCACTATTCAACGAAGCGCTTCCGGCGGACTTCCCGTACGTGAACGCGCAGGTCGATAAGAAGCTGCTCGGCGCGACCGTCAACCGGTTGGCTGAGCGCTACTCAAAGGTGGAAGTTGCCGAGACCCTCGACCAGCTCAAGGGCTTGGGCTTCCACTGGGCCACCCGTTCGGGTGTGACCATCTCGTTCTCCGATGTCGTCGCGCCGCCAGCCAAGGCCGAACTACTGGCCGGCGCCGAGGAGAAGGCGATGAAGGTCCAACAGCAGTTCGAGCGCGGTCTGATCACGGACTCCGAGCGTCGTCAGGAACTCATCGAGATCTGGACCCGCGCCACCGACGAGGTTGCCCGCGCTATGCAGGAGAACTTCCCGGAGACGAACCCGGTCCACATGATGGTCGATTCCGGTGCGCGCGGTAACTACATGCAGGTTCGTCAGATCGCCGGCATGCGCGGCCTGGTAGCCAACCCGAAGGGCGAGATCATTCCGCGTCCGATCAAGTCCAACTTCCGTGAGGGTCTGTCGGTGTTGGAGTACTTCATCTCGACTCACGGTGCCCGTAAGGGCTTGGCCGACACTGCCCTGCGTACGGCTGA
>CAYNXW010000359.1:0-3025 GCA_964401265.1 uncultured Pirellulales bacterium
TGCCTACCACGACGCCGGAACAACCTCAACATTCCCGAACGTCACATCGCAATGATGCGCCAGCAGCAACAATGAACCACGCGTAGGCGCCCACGCCTCGCTCTGCCACGTCAGCAGCCACGACGAAGGTTCCGCCACGCCTCGCTCCCAAACCTTCAACTCGTAAAGACTCCCCTCTCCCGCAACCGTCCGCGCCCGCATCTTCCAAATGTACTCAACACCTAACTGCGGCACCAGCCCGCTTGCATCCGTCACGCCAATACGTCCCGTACTCGCCACTATCTGATACGCCCCACTCGCGACCGAATTTCCCCAGTAAAACCAACCCAAAGCGCCCATCGGATACCAGCCAATCCGTGGCTGATCGCTCGCCGTCCACGCAATGTGCCCCGGCCAACGAACCAGAAGGCCCACCGCCGGCTCACCTCCCGCTTGACCCGCGTAGATATCTACACCGTCAATCCTCACCGGAACCGTTACCTCGTAGTCCTCCCACTCCACGTCACCTATCGCCAAAAGCCGGTCATACCCCACTTCGACAGGCCGAACACCCTCGCTACTGTGTTCCCAAAGGCCATCCACCACGTGCGACACATCCGTGACAGCCTCCACACCGGCCCAGTCAATCTCATAAGGCAAAGGCCACACGTTACCAGCCGCGTAGTCCACCGTCACCAATTGACTCACCAGCCCCCCCGACGTCGTCGCCCTCAGCTCCACCGTGTTCGTACCATTTAGAAGACTCGCACAGTCGATTTCCACATTGAAATCACCCGCAGCCGCCAAACGTAGACTCTCGGTCGGCCCCACTGACAAAGGCCTCTCCGCTTGCCCGTTAAGACTGTACGTCAGGCTCTCCAACACCGCCACGTCCGTGATATTACCCAGAATATTCACCCACCGTTGCGCAATACCCACACCACCAAAACTCTGACGCTGCCCGTACCACACATCTATCAGCGACTGCTCGCTATCGGCCTGCACAAAAACCGCACGCACAAAGCTTGCACCCTCGACGGTAAGAACCGCCGGATTGTCGTTGCCCGACAAATCGCCCGCCCAACCCAAAAAATACCAACCAGGCTCACCATGAGCCCTCAACGACACCGCCTCCCCTGCACGGTACACCTCTAAATCCGGACTACGCGTCACGTCACCATTGCCCACAACCTCGATCGTCACGGGATACTCCGTAACCGGCGGCAAAAACGCATCCGAACGCAAACTGAAATAGTCGACCGCGCACACAAACGCCGGCCCGCTCACACCGTTATCGCTCGCATTGCCCGCAAAGAAACCCGACGACTCCACTTCCAGAATACAGCTGAAACTGCCCGCCACCAACCACGTAACACCATCGTACGAATACGAATACGTCCACTCATGCCCCTCCCGCTGAACTTTCAAGTAACCCGGACTCCCCCCGTACAGAATCGAGTTCACCTTAACAGAAGCTATCCCACCCCTGAAACTCGCCCCAAAAATCCGCACCATACTCCCGTCGCAATACACGTCAAAACGCAGATAGTCGCCTGCCTCCCCCTCGACCAGCAACCCCTGCATCTGAAAACGCTCTGCTACAACCGAATCAAACTTCGCTTCAACCTCAAAATCAAAATCACCAACCGCCCGCAGCACACGAGGCGCCGTGTTGGCCGTCCACGCATCGTGATCCAGCCCCGCTGCAACACTGATAAACGCCGCCGACTCCGCTACACCAACGCTGCTGTCCCCTCGCGGATCCACAAACATCCACACTCCCCCGTCCAGTTCAGCGCCGTCAAAATCATCCCGCAAAACACCGTCGCCCGGCTCCACTACTTCAAACGTCGCCGTCACCGAATGGTCCCCCGTCACCGTCAGCACAATCGGGTTGTCGCTTCCCGTAACATCACCAGACCACCCCACAAACTCCCAACCCGGCTCCTCAAACGCGGTCAGCTCCACAACCTCCCCCTCCGAATACGTCGCCGCCTCCGGCTCCCGCACCACCTCCCCGCTGCCCACCACGTCCACAGCCAGCCCATATTCTGCCGGAACACCAGGCCCCATTGCCTCGCACTCCAGAACAAAATAGTCCGCCGCACAAGTAAAGGCCGGCCCCTTCGTCCCCGAATCACTCGCATTGCCCCCAAACAAACCTACCGATTGCGCCGCGAGCACCCGAGAAAACATCCCCGCCACGTACCAGCTCTCAGAGTCATAGCTATACCAACACGTCCACACACTGCCTTCACGCTGTATCGCCAGATACGCTGCTGTCCCACCGGCCAGCGACCGATTCACCTTCACCGACGCCTTACCGTTGCTGAAGCTGGCCGCGAAAATCCGCACCACCCTGCCGTCAGAATAGGTGTCAAAACGAACATAGTTGCCCCCGTCCTGCTCAACCAGCAAACCCTGCATCTGGAAGCGTTGCTCAACCACCGAATCAAACTTGGCCTCAATCCTGAAATCAGCATCCGCCACTCCCCGCATGATCCGAACCGCCGTGTTCACCTTCCACGGATCGTGGTCAACCCCCGCGGCAACATCAAGCAAAACCACCGACGCATCCAAAGCAACCCCCGCGTCTCCCCGCGGGTCAACGAAGCTCCAGATATCCATGTCGAGCGACTCCCCCGCAAAATGGTCCGTCCACGTAAAAACCGAATCTGAAACAGCACTGCCCCAAACAGGACCACCCCCCCACCACACCAGAACCATGCCCAGGCACAACGCTATCGTTCTTGAAGGTCGTAAGCACATTGTATCAACCCCTCCTACCAGGCAAGCCCGCCAAGACCGGTATGACTTTCCATTACCTTGCAGCAATCACAAAATTCACCATACCCCTTCTATAGCTCCTTGCCCACCAAAGTCAAGAATAATGTGACCCCGCACCCCCTTCCCCCCAACACCCAAAGCCTCGCCCCCTTTCCACCTCTCTAAGCCTCCTTGCCCCACCCCCGTAACTGACACATCCTACCTGAAATACCCACCTTACCCCAACCCCCAAACCGCTCTACTGCCCCCCCCAGAAACG
>CAYNXW010000360.1:0-3014 GCA_964401265.1 uncultured Pirellulales bacterium
AGCTGTCATCACTGCCGAGCTTGGCTGCCTGAGCGAACTTTTGTCGCTGGCGTCATATTCTCAGAAATGAGAGTTTTCTTGCCTAGCAAGCAGTATCGTCCATGTCATTGTTGCGCATTAAGTAATTCCGCTGGTTTGGCCTTCAGCGAAAAGGGTAGATGCAGGCACGACCATGTCGCGATCACATGAAGATTTTCTGGTACTGCAAACGTTGCGGGACCTGTCTTCCCCTGCGGCTACGACGCAGCAGCCTGCGTTCGCCGCGAGAGCGTTCGCGGCGAACGAAGACTGGAGGCGGGGGGAATCGAACCCCCGTCCCGTGACGTTTCGGAACGAGCCTCTACGTGTGTAGTCGGTCTTTTAAGTTTCGCCTTGGCCAACTCCAACCAACAAGATTCGACCGCGGCTAGCTCGACTGTTGTCTCGTCCGTTGCGGGCCCAGCAGCCGCAACAGACCAGCCCACTGTTTGTCGCTGAGCACCACTAGCGGGCGTCGCGGGCTCAACGGGCAACTAATTAAGCTGCCATGCGCAACTGTGTGTTGGCATGTAAAAATTGTAACGGATGATTTACCAGGCCAACCGTCATCCTGGACACGCCACTCGAACCTCAAGGCGCCCGGTCGATACCTTTCGCCCCCTCATCGTAACCTAACACCAGGTTCAGCGATTCTTACCCTCTCATTATACCATACCGCCTGCCCCCCGGCAAGCCCCCTACAACCGGATATCCTGCTGCAGCGTCTGCAAAAGCCAGAACCAGAACGCCCCACCCAGCGTCCGCCGCTCCACCACAATCTTCGTCCGCCCCACCATGCCATCCCGCAACCGCTCATCCACCCCCGCCAAGGGCACCTCCAGCTCATACGTCACGTCCGCCGGCTCCAGCGCCTCCTCCTCGCTCGCCGCCGGCAGCGTCGCCACCTCCCCCCCGAACACCGCCGAAAACGCCGCACTCGACATCAACCGCACCGGCTCGCCCGGCTTGTCCACCACCTCCCCCTCAAACACCTCCGCATCCCACGCCCACAGCTTCACCTCCACCTGCTGACCTTTTGCAATCCGCCCGTTGTCCCGATGATTGATCGCCGTCACCGCCTCGAACACCCCCGGCTCATACACCGCAAACAACGCCGCCCCCACCGGCAAAAAACTACCCGCCAAGTCCCGTAAAGGCCGCTCCGTCCGCACCTGCAGCCGACCCGACGCCGGCGACCGAATCGTCAGCTTCGCCACCCGCTGCCGTGCCCGCTCGTACCGCGCCTCCAGCCCCTTCAGCCGCCACGCCACCTGCTGCTCCCCCTGACGCGCCGACGCACCCTGCATCCGCGCATAGTCCTTCTGCTGCGATCGCAACTGCTCCAGCTCCACCCCCAGCCGCGCATACGCCTGCTCCACTTCCGGATCGCTCAACCGCATCAGCACCGTCCCCGCCTCCACCAGCTGCCCATCCTCCACAAACGACTCGTTCCGCTCCGCGTCGATAAACCCCGCCTGACCCACATAAAGCGGATGCATCTCCGCAGGCCGCAACACGCACTGCGCCTCAATCGTCTGCTCCACCGGCAGCATCAAAAACAAACCCACGCTCGACCCGATCACCGCCAGCAGCACCACCGCCGTCAACACGCGTATATGTATCCGATGCCGCTGCGTAAACACAAACTTCGTAAACTTCACCAAAGGCATCACAAACGCCCCATAGATGCAACTTAACGCCATCATCGCCCCCACCACACCCCAACCGTACGGGTCCAGAAACCGCCACACCATCGCCGCGATCGCAAACATGATAAACCAGCGATAAATCGCACTGGCCACCGCAAAGCCCAGCACCCCCGGCTCCCGCCCGTCCACGTCCACCGGCTTCTGCGCATTGTCCACCCCCAACACGTACCGCTGAAACAGATACCACAAGTACCCCTGCCCCTTCTGCTTGAGGTTCGGTATCTCCATCAGATCCATCAGAAAATAATACCCGTCATAACGCAACAGCGGATTCGCATTGAACAAAAATGTGCTCAAACTCGCCACGATCATCACGTTCAACGCAAACTGATTGATCAGCGTCCGCGACTCCGTCAACGCCCACACGTACGTCGCCAGAGCTGCCAGCACCACCTCCACCATGATCCCCGCCCCCGTTATCGCCATCCGCCGCCCCTTCACCGGCACCATCCACGCGTCCGACACCTCGCAATATGCGCAAGGCATGAACACCAGAAACAAAATCCCCATCTCGTGCACCTCGCAACCGAAGTGCTTCGCCGTCAACCCGTGCCCGAACTCATGGATAGGCTTGATCAAAAATAACGCAATCGCCATATACAACAGATTCAGCGGGCTCAACAGCATCTGACTCGCCCCCAGCTTGTCGATATTGCTCGCCAGCATCCCCAACGCCCCCGCCAGCACCACCAGTGCCCCCGCCAGCATCCCCTTGCTGTACACCACAGGGCCAATATGCTCGTCCAGCCAACCCAGCACCTTGTCCGGGTCCATCAACGGTATCCGGAAAAACAGATACTCCCGCCGCAACTTCTTCACCAGCGTCTGCTCCTGCAGCTTCTTCCGCCGCAGCAGATACTCCGTGCTCGTCTCCCCCTTCGCCTCCAGCAGATTCGCCCCCCGCAGCATCACGATAAAACTCATCACCGCCTGCCCGTCATACTCCTCCCCCGGAAACCGCTGCGCCAACGCCCGCAGCACATCCTCCATCGTGTGCCCCCCGTCCAGCAGCGTATAAATCAAATGCTCCGGAGGACGCAACCGATAATACCGCAGCGTCGTCGGATCCTTCAACACGTAGCAGGCCTTGCCGTAATACACCTGCTCCGTGATCTCCACGTCCCGACGCACCCGAGGCAACGCCTGCACCTGCTCACCCCCACCCCCACCATACGCCAACTTGTCCACACCATCCTGCTTCATCATCAATAACCTATTCCCGTGTCGCGGGCATCTTGCCCATGACTCTCATGTGGCATGGACGTCTCGCCCATGATTTCCGTGTCG
>CAYNXW010000361.1:0-2996 GCA_964401265.1 uncultured Pirellulales bacterium
GTAATCGGTGATGATCGTCTTATCGCCATTGGGGCCATAGCGGAAGTCGCCTTGCACATGCGCGGCCACTTCGGAGAACCAGCGGAAGAACTCGGCGGCGTAGGTGGCTTCACCCATCGCATCGCGCCAGGCCTTGCCGTTTTCCAAGACGATCAATCGCGCGCAGTCCTCGATTTCGGAAGTCATGATGTCGAAGGCCTTGCGCAGGATCTCGGCGCGCGACCGCGCGGAGGAGACACTCCATGAGCCGAAGGCATCATGCGCGGCGGCCACCGCATCCAACCCCTGCTCGGGTGTGGCATCGCCGATCTCGGCGAGCGCCCCAAGGGTGGCCGGATTGATGACTTGCAGGTGGGATGCGGTCTGCACCCACTGACCGCCGACCAGCAGGCTGGTGGGGGTGCGTTCGGGTAGGCCAACGCTCACCGACGGACTCCTTTCGCGAGGTTTTCGAAGACTAGCGAAGCGCCTCGGACCAGCAAGGCGGCCCAGCCCCTAGTACGCGTTGGTAACGACGAGTTCTTCGGCCGGGAACAAGGTCAGGAGTTCGGCGCCGTTCTCGGTGACCACGAGCTCCTCCTCGATCCGCGCCGCTGAGTGACCATCGGCAGCCGGCCAGAAGGTCTCCAGTGCGAAGACCATCCCCGGCTTGATCTCGACTGGATTCTCCAGCGAGTTCAACCGGCTGATAACCGGGCGCTCGTGCAATCCCAGACCTAGCCCGTGACCGAACTGCAAACCGAAGGCCTCCATCTCCGAGGAGAACCCAAACTCCTCGGCCTTGGGCCACAGTTGTGCGATCCGGTCGGTAGTGACGCCGGGCTTGACGAGATCGATCGCCGAGTCGATCAATTCGCGAGCCTTGCGGTAGGCGTCACGGTGCGCGGACGTGGCACGGCCGACCGCGAAGGTCCGGTAGTAGCAGGTCCGATAGCCGTTGAAGGCGTGGATGATGTCGAAGTAGGCCTGATCACCGGGGCGGATGAGCCGATCGGAGAACACGTGCGGGTGCGGACTGCACCGCTCACCTGCGATGGAGTTGATCGCCTCGACCTGCTCTGAGCCCATCTCCAGGAGTCGGCCGGTGGCCAGTGCGGCCACATCGCTTTCCCGGACGCCGGGCTTGAGGAACTCGTAGATGTCCTGGTAGACACCGTCGACCATCGCCGCAGCCTGGCTCAAGAGCAAGATCTCGTCTTGGTTCTTGATCTCCCGGGCATCGAGCATGACCTGCTGCCCGTCGCGGACATCGATGCCCGCGGCCTCGAGCTCGCGCAGCATCGGCATCTCGATGACGTCAACGCCGAGTGGCATTCCGGCCACGCCCTCATCGCGCATGATCTCGGCGATCTGCTGGGCGGTACCCCGGGGCAGACCGGATGTGGGTGAGATGGCCCCTTGCAGGCCGTTGTTGCCGCCGTTGGACTGTTCGGGCTTGAGCCACGGCGAGTGCAGGCGGTGGTTCTTGGCAGCCGAGCCGAAGTCCCAGATCCACGGCTCGCCTGTGCGGGTAAGGAGTGCCCAGCGCTCGGTCTTGTTGTAGCCCCAGGTACCGATGTGGGTTGATGTGAGATAGCGAATGTTGGATGACTCGAACACCAACAGCGCACCGAGATCACTGGCATCGAGCGCCTGCCGGGCGCGAGCCAACCGGTAATCGCGTAGCCGGGCGAAGTCGACCCGTTCCTCCCAATCGACCCCGATGATTCCAGGAGCCGCGATCGACGTCTGGGCGAATTCGCGGGCGGGCATTGGCTGAACTGGTGAACCCATGACGGGTGTCATCTCCTAACGACGTGCTGTGCTGGGCAACGAACTGGAATCCGTGAACGAGCCGGGGATCATCTGCCGGTATGACCCGCCGGGTGGGCAGGGAGGAGCCCGCCCACCCGGGGGTCACCTCATCGCAAGGACGAGGGAATTACCGTCGGTTTACCACTCAGGTGCGACGTCCGGGGCTTCCCAGTTGTCGATGGTGACCTTCGGGTTCGGCATGTACAGCACCGAAGAGCCGTCATCGCGACCAAGGCTGGTCTCACCGGTCATCGCCGCGTAGATACCGCGAACGGCGTTCGCGCCATCCCACGACGAGGACTGGAAGACGGTGCCGTCGAGGACGCCTTCACCGACCAGCGGGTTGCCGAGGAAGGTGTTGCCGATCGAGGTGATGATCAGGCCTTCCACGTCCAGACCCTGGGCGCGGGCGGCGTCGATCGCACCGGCGACCATGGTGTCGTCAGCGGCGTAGATGCCCTGGACGTTGTCGGGACCGACCGAGGTCAGCATCTCCGACGCCGCGATCTGCGACTCGTCCTTGTTCCAGTTGCCCGGCTGCTCGGCCAGGATCGTCACGTTCGGGCACAGCTCAGCGACGGTCTCCTTGAAGCCGTTGCCGCGCAGGGTGGCCACCGAGTTGCCGGTGAGGCCGTTCACCTGGATGACGCCGATCTCGGCACCGTCGGCGAACTCGCACATCATCTCGGCCGAGGCAGCGCCCTGGCCGTAGCTGTCAGTGCCGGAGTAGCCGAAGGTGAGGTCGGTGTCCTCAGGGTTGACGTCAGCGTTGGTGATCCACACCGGGATACCAGCGTTGTTCGCGGCCTCGAGGCAGGGACGGATCGAATCCGCCACGGCCGGCCACAAGATGATGCCGTCGGGCTGAGCAGCAACCGCGACCTCGCACTCGCTGGCTTGCTTGTCAGCGTCGTACTCGGAGTTGGTGATGGTCAGGTTGATGCCGAGTTCGGCAGCGGTCTCCTCCATCGGGGGGAGGTAGGTGGTGCCATACGGCTGGTCGTTGCCCTGCGGGAGCAGTGCATAGACGTCGAAGGTCTGGTCGCCGCCGGCGTCGTCAGCAGCGGCGTCATCGCCGGCTTCTTCCTCCACCGTCTCTTCGACCGTTTCTTCTGCTGCGGCGTCGTCGCCGCCGGAGTCCGCGCTGCTGGAGTCGTCAGACCCTCCGCAGGCGGCCAGAGTAAGGCTCGCAGCAGCAAGAA
>CAYNXW010000362.1:0-2989 GCA_964401265.1 uncultured Pirellulales bacterium
GTTGTTCGTTCCTGTTTAAATGCTGATTCGTCATAGTGTTCTGGTCCGTTGCCGCCTCCTGCCGTCATAAGGTAGCGCAAAAGGTCAATGAAGTCCTTGAGTGCTTCGTCCTTCTTTCCGTTCTTGCAATAATTCAAAACAGAGAATATACAGTTGCCAACCGACTCGCTAAACATAAGCCGTGGCCTGTTGGTGTTGTAATCAAAGGGCTTTGACTTATCTGGCAAAGCTAGGGCTTGTTGTATTAAAGGCAATCCAACTTCCTCTGTTGCCCCAACACTTGGAACTGTCCACACCCCAATCTCTGCCAACTCGTCAGCAAGGGTCTTGTCTCCGCTTTCTGCGGTTTGCTTTGGATTGTGTGAAAACCGAACGTCAATGATTCGCTCGTAAACTTCAACCTTGTCCTCAATTTTGGTCCACTCCGTCTTTAGATCGCGCAGCGACAATCCACCACAATGCTCTGCCGCTGGCCCCTTCTTCCATTGGATAGAGTCGTCCTGCCTAACAACCGCCTTGCCCTCTACCGCCCACTCGCCATACGTTGCTCTGTCGGGAAACTCTGCCCACACACGAATGTCCTTATCGGCATTGACAGACGCCCATATACTACACCACGACTTCGTTCCGGCAGGGTCAATGACTTGGTAAGTCGTCCACTTCTTTTTGTCGGCAAAGTTATATTTCTTTTCTTCCGGATTGTAAACGTGCGAGTGGTGGCTAAACGAACTAAACATTGCCGTCATGCTCTTGGTTGGATAGCCATACAGAACTTTCTTGACCGTCGCCTTGTCTTCGTTCGCATTGTTACGGAAAAGACGCTTCCAGTTGGAAAACGGGTTCATGTCTGAGTGGTAAAAAATCACCGAAGCCTCTGGTTTGTCTTTTGGCTTCATCCTCAATGGCATCATTTCTCCATCCAAAACCGGATGCTCGGCTTTCTTGGCTTCAAGCACAGACGCACCATCCAGCATCTTCCCCACAGTTGGCGTGTAACCGCGCATTGGCGTAAAGGTCAACAGAATCTTGGCATTGTAGTCACCGCAACGAGAACGCAAACGTCCAAGAAGCGTATCATCCCCAAGGTATTCATCGCACCAAGTTCCAATGTTTACGTAACCACACTCCTTTTCTGGCGCACCAAACGTCGCACCCTCAATCATGGTATCGTCGTTTTGGAACTGAGAGTAGTATTTGAAATAGCATACCGAGCCGTTGGGCAGGATAAACTTCTTTGCCGTAAATCCGCTTGCTTTCGACCAATTGATTTTGGATGTCTCATCCTTCATCTTGGTCTTGTATTTTGCTGGCAGCATCTCCCATAGGTAAGGCTGTTGACGCTCAATGCTTGCATCCTCGTTCTGCGCCCAACACGTAATTTCCGTTCCCGGATTCTCAAGCAAAGCCTGCATTACCATCCTTGCCGCTGAAAAACTCTTTCCGCTGTTGTGATTGACGATGTTTCCAATAAAATAGTTGTGTGTGTCCTCAACCTCAAAGTCCCACACAACATCGTTTCGGAGGTAATCAGACTTGACAACTGGGCAAAAGTATTTTACCTTACCATCATATGCCGATACATAATAAAATCGAATACCCCGTTGATCAAATCCGCGAGTGGATTGAAGTTGATGGGAAGACTCAACAGTGGATTGCAGATCATCTTTGCAATGTGCTTGATCCTCGCGTGACTGCGAAACTGATCTACAAGGTTTGCAAGAAGCACGGGATAAGATGTCAGAGGACTGGTCCCAGAAGCGGCGAAGGTCATCCAGAGTGGAAGGGCGGTCGCATAGTAAATAAAGACGGGTATGTGCAAGTTTATAGCCCCGATCATCCAACGACTCACCGCACGAAAAAATACGTTCTAGAGCATCGTCTAGTGATGGAGGAACACCTTGGCCGATACCTAACACGCGATGAAGTTGTCCATCACCGCAACGGTAAAAAAGACGACAACCGGATTGAGAATCTCGAATTGTATTCCACAAACGCCGAACACCTTGCAGAGACGCTAAAAGGGAAATGTCCAAAATGGACAGAAGATGGTCTCCGTCGGATAAGGGAAGGTCTGAAAAATCGTCGCTTTCCGTCTTGGTCAAGTAAGCGTCGGGAAAAACAGTCTCGGATAACTCGCTTACAGAATGCCATTGGGAATTTGCAAGGACTCGGTGGTTTAGCGAAACTTCAAGACGTTGACCGTCACTTGTCTGAATTAGATATATGTCTTGATTCGGTTTGCGAAATGGACGAGAAGCGTTTTTCTCAACTTCTTGACCAGTTCGCTCGTCATAAGAAAGAACCCTAAAATCGTGGTCAATATCTTCTACGTTTACTAGGCGTTCCTTGCACGACAGATATATTTGCTGCTTTCCACCAAGACACCTGTTCCCGCCTAGCACCCACACCTCGTCAATCTCTGGCTTATACAACGTATCTTCAACTAACTTCTGCTGGTCTAGTGGAAAACCCTTGTAGACGGGATCTTCCTCAGCCGCCTTAATCGCGCTCTCATGCTTCTTGTGCCATTCAATGAGGGCATTTGCCCCCTCTGGTGTCTTCGACAAAGCAACAATCTGCTCTGGCGTAGGGGTAACCAAGATTGGGTGTGGGCTAAAGCTAAGACTCATTTGATATAAATTGTTTTCCTTTCGCCGGTCTCACGAAGCGATAAAGTGAGTATGTAATCCAGTCGGTTGACCAACCCTTGATATTCATCACTTCCAGTATCCATCTTCAGGATTCGGCTCCGCAAGTCTTCCGAAACCACGACATCCCCATGTGGCAGTTGAAATATAGTTTCATGCTTCATTCTCTATAACCTCCGCCTCCTGTATCAACTTCAACGCCTCGTCAGCCGCCTTTTTAACGTCCTCAACTGTAGCCGTCTTGTCCACCTTAATGTGCTGCGTCGCCTCGCCCCTGGCGTTCATGGCGTGCCTGTTCGCCACCTCAACCACCTTATTCGTCGAAGCCAAAGCAGACGACA
>CAYNXW010000363.1:0-2972 GCA_964401265.1 uncultured Pirellulales bacterium
AGGGCTATCGAGCAGATGATTTTCGGCACAATGCATATCTGTATGGTGATTCGGGATTTTGTCGGAAAGATCCTAAGAAGTTCAAGTCCAAGTAAGGAGTCACATTGAGTTCAGGACGGGAGGCGTTGCTTGACCGTAAGCGATAGTCGGTTGGGTGACGTAGGCAAAGAGAAGCCCGCAATGGTTCAGTGGGCGTTTAGGTTAGATCGCTTAAACGAGAAAGGTGAACAATGTTACGACGCAAGATTGAGGGTACACGGCGGCCAGGACAGAAGTGTGAATTAAGCGGGGTGGGGATGAGTTTGTGCCTGTTGGTCTGGGCGGTGTTGGCGGGCCAGGCGGAAGCGCAGTACCTGTTCGATGACATAAATACGCTTATGCCGTCGAGCACCCTCCATTTTGCTGAGGACGGAGCGAGCAGCGCGATCAATGGGATCAACCGTCCGCCGGCGGTCTGTTTCAACAACAAGACCTATATCACATATCAAGGCGTGATGAACGCAGCGATGATTACCGTTTACGATCACGCGAAGAAGGAATGGGGTCCTATCGTCAGGACCGGGAGCAGTCCGTTGGGCGACGCCGATACGCACGGGGCGCCTGCAATGTTAATTGACAAAAAGGGTTACATTCACATCTTCTTCGGTTCGCACGGCCGAGAGCAGGTGTACGTCAAGTCACGCAATCCTGAGGATATCACCGACTGGGTGAAAATGCCGCCCATCCATGGCAGCATGACCTATCCGAACGCGGTGGCGTTGGCGGGCGGCGAAATGGTGCTGATCGGTCGTACGGGTGGCGGGCATAGGTCGCCCTGGTGTGAAATGAACTCGAAAGACGTGGGCAAGACGTGGAGCAAAATGAAGGCGATCCTTGATTATCGCCCCAACGGGATTTATGCCGCCGTGACGGTCGGGCCGAAGAATAAGACCATCCACTTGGGCTGGTCTTTCCAGAACAAACAGATCAAGGACAAACACGCACTGATGGATGTCTATCGCAAACCGAGAAAGAAGGGCGGATGGGACTGCATTTACGACGAGCGTCACCACGCGTTTTACGCCATGCGCGACGAAGAAGGCGTTTGGCGAAATGTGCAAGGAGAAGCACTGAAGATCCCTCTGAACCTGGAGCAATCGTTCGATAAATGTCTGGTCTATCGGGGCGATTGGCCCGAGCATGGCCAGCACCCGATTGTTGAAGTCAGCCCTGACGGTCGGCCCAGTATGATGTGGCTCAATGGCCGGTTGCCGGACGACCGCAAGTTGTGGACGAACGACACGATGACTTACGACCAGAACTTTGCCCGGTGGGACGGCAAGAAATGGGTTATCACGAAGGTGACTGAAACGGACATGATGTGGGATATTGGTCAAGCGATCTTTTTTGGGCCGGCGAAGGACCAGATCGATGTTTATCTGGTTGCGGGTGGTTCGAGAATCAACGGCAAGAACACGACGCTAGGCCGGAGGGGTGGCGACATTCAACACTGGCGGAGCATGGATGACGGCAAGAGCTGGGAGCAGCAAGCCGACGTGATCACGTTCCTGAGAACGGGCCGGCTCTTTATTTACCCGACGCGCGTGGTGAACTATCATCCGGACGGAAAGATTGTCTTTGTGAACTTCACCACGGATCAAGGCTATCGCAGCGATGATTTTCGGCACAATGCTTATCTGTATGGTGATTCGGGCTTCTGTCGCAAGGACCCGAAGAAATTCAAAATCAAGTAAGGATTCAAATTGATTTTGCGTTGCGAGTATTTGCTTGACCTCCCAGATAGTCGGTTGGGCGAGCACATTTATACCCATCGGGTATGAGAATTCCTGGCAGGGCCAGATGTGATTGTTTTTCTGGTAAGTAAATACATAATACAAGAACGGGAAAACTCAATCGCGATGAGTATATATTGCGTCAAGAATCCTGGAATGCACTTCAAAGAAAGGTAGTGTAGTATGAAGCGTAAGGCAAGCAGAGCAATGTTGGTGAGCGTATTACTCTTGATGGGAGCAGCAGGGGCGCGGGGGCAGTATTTTTTTAATAATGATGTTGGCCAGTGTCGGACGCCCGGCAGTATTCGCAGCTACACGCTGCATTTCGCCGAGGACGGGGCCATTTGTGCGATTCATGGTTTGATATCGCCGCAGGCGTGGTATCAGGACGGTAAGACGTATGTGGTATATCAGGGGAAAATGAATGCGCCGCGGATCACCTATTATGAGCACGGAGCGGACAGGGGCAAAAGGGTCGAGCGGCAGTTGGGCTATTATGGGCACAAGTTGGAACAGACAGGGCGCTGGGGGCCGACTGTTACGGTAGGGGAAAACCCTCTGGGTGACGCTGATACGCACGGGGCGCCTGCGATGATCGTAGACAAAGAAGGGTATATCTATGTCTTCTTCGGCTCGCACGGGGGCAAACAGATTTACAAGCGTTCCAAACGGCCTAACGATATAAGCGAGTGGGTTTCCATGCCGCCGGTATCCGGTGGGATGACGTATCCGTGTGCGACGCTTTTAGAGGACAACAGCATCGTTCTGATCGGCCGAGCGGGCCACCACCGTTCGCCTTGGGTGGAAATGGTGGGGACGGACTTAGGTACGACCTGGAGCGCACGGTCGCTCGTGCATTTGCGTCCTAACGGTGCGTACGGCTCGGTCAAGGGGGGTGTGGACGGTAAGACGGTTCATTTTACTTTTTCTTTACAGCAAAAAGTAAATTTGCAGGACCGGGCGATTTATAAATATCGCGACGACTGCTCTCGCCACTCCCATACATGGATATTTGATGAACGGCAGGACTGTTATTACATGTGGCGGGATGAGCAGGGTACGTGGCGTAATATTAAGGGTGAAGAAGTGGCGTTGCCGGTGTCGCTGGAGACGGCGCGGGATAAGTGTCAGGTCTTTCGGGCGGACTGGCCTCATCACGGCCAGCACGGGACGATGGGTATTTACGAGGACAACAAGCCG
>CAYNXW010000364.1:0-2960 GCA_964401265.1 uncultured Pirellulales bacterium
GAATCAGGACTGCTGGTCATTTCAGATGCAGGCCAGGAGTCTTTTCAACGCGAGGGCGACGTTGTAGGGTTCGATAACCAGAATCTTGTCATCGCAGCGTAACCTAAGCCGTCTGAGACTCGCTTGTGATTCTCTAAATTATGATATGCCGCTGATTGGGCGAGTCAACGTATGTGGGCGAACGATTTTCTTAAAAGGTCGTTTGTTGTCCGGGCAGGGGGGGGGGAGGCGAAAGGTGCTTTTGGTTATCCGCAATTCAGGCGGCGTCTTGGGGCGTATGGGGTATGTGTACCGAAAAGGCACACAGGGGAGCGGGGGTAAGGTCGAGACGTTTTTGGGCACAAGGGCCTACCATAGCGAGACATTGGGGCAAACGGGCACTGAATAAGGGGTTGCATAAGGTGGAGCAATTGGATATACTACGCAAGGCGTGTTTGCAAGGAACGCGTCGGCGTTGGAAAATGGGTAAGCGGGGGCAGAGCCTTACGGGGCGACATTGGTAAGCCCAACAAGGCGCTTTCCTACCCGAGACCGCAGTCTCCGACGAGAACAGGTTGTACAGCGGGGTAGCAGACTGGGCCTGCCATTCTAGTGATGGCGGGTTTTGCAGACGGAAACTGTGCATCCAGCAAAGGAACCCCGCCTGGCCAGCCGATAAAGACAGGGGGTCGGCAGCGGCCGCGACGGGTCAGCCGGGCCGACCGCAGCGTACCCCCGGACTACGGCAGAGGACACATGGATCGTAAGCAGCTGATCAGGACGACATTGGGCATACTGTTAGCGGCCTTATCCGGCGGGGGCTGCGCGGTGGGCCCCACGATGCCTTCGCGTCATTTGACGCACGACCGGGCATGGTCGGCGGAGTATGCGGCGCGGTCTAATGAAGCGGACTGGCAGGGTCGCTTTGGTGGTCCATCGGCGGATACGGCGTTGCAGGCATACGTGGGGCGGGTAGGTGCGCGTGTGGCGGCGGGCAGCGGCGCGGGTAGGCGTATAGATTTTGTGGTGTTGCGTGGTTGGTCGCCTAACGCGTTTGTACTGGGCGGCGATCAGGTGTGTATCACGCGGGGTTTGCTGTACAAAGTGGCAAGTGAAGGTGAGTTGGCGGCGGCGTTGGCGCACGAGATAGGGCACATTGCCTCGGGGCACACGGCGAATAAGAGTCGTCAGGGGGATGAGTACGAGGCGGACGCTCTGGCGTTGAGGTACCTGGGCGGGGCGGGCTACGCTCCGTTGAGCATGGTGAGTCTTTTGGAGAAGCTGGAGCGGGACTTTGACGGGGGGCAGGAAGGGCCGACTCACGGGGTCACGAGCGAGCATCCACGGACACGGGACCGCATCAGGCGGCTGCAGCTTATTGTGGGAGATGGGGGCGAGCATGGCCGGGGAAGGGCGGACCTTGATGGTGGGGCGTGCTTCCGGACGATGCATGCTCTGTTGGCCAGCCAGTGGCGTCTGCGTCGCTAAGTTGGGTGTCGGGGGCGTCCGACGTGGTGCAGGCCTGATCGGAGCGGGTGCTTGGGGCGGTTCGGTAAGGGGTTGCAGGGGAGAAATTCTTCGCTATAATACCGCGTTGGATACAGACGCGGTGGGCGTGGATGTTGCCGAAGCGTGAGCAGGACAAGACAAGCTGACCAAGTAGATGCCAACGAGGCAGGAGGATCTCAGCGATGATGGGATGTCACATGGGGCGTGTGTTTCAGGTGACCGTGGCGGGCGGTTCTTACCAGGACGGACTGACGGCGATGGTGCAACCGATGCCACCGGCGTTGACGGTGACGGAGCAGGAGGTGTACGGGGACCTATTGCTGCGTAAGCCTGGGGCGGATGAGTTGTCGTCACCACGGAAGGAGCCGGACCTGCCGATTTTGTACACGGGGTTGAACGCGGCAGACACGGTCGAGGGAGCCGGCAACAAGGGTCACAGCAATGGGACGCCGTTGACGATATTGATACCGAATCTGGATCGTCATTTCATTCACATCAAGCAGTATCAGGACACGAACCGGACGCCTCGGCCGGGTCACGCCTCGTATGCCACGTTTCAGAAGTATGGTGCGGACGATGATGCGATTGGGGCGGGGATATTCAGTGGTCGTTATACGTCGACGATCGTGGCTGCGGGTTACGTGGCGAAGAAGATATTGGCGCAGTGCGGCATCAGGGTGTTTTCTTATGTGAAGGAGGCGGCGGGGGTGTCGTGTCCGGAGATGGACCATGAGAAGGTACTGGCGTACACCGACGCGTACAAGCAGATGCGTTGTGATCTAGATCCGTTTTATCAGGAGATTTACTGCAAGGGTCGCATTACGCCGGAGATGCGTTTTTTGGAGAAGTCGCGTATTTTTGGTGAGATCGAGCAGGAGATCGACGCGATACGGGATCGTGCGCCTCAGATGGCAGCAGCGGAGGTGCGTGAGCGTTACGGTGTGCACCCGGTGGTGAACTGTCCGGACGTGGAGGTGGGGGAGGCGATGGTGGAGGCGTGCAATCGGATCACGGCGACGGGGGATTCTTCGGGCGGAATTGTTGAGGTGGTGGTATTGGGTGCGCCGGCGGGATTGGGCGAGCCGGTATTCAACAAGCTGGACGGTGATCTGGGGCAGATGCTGGGAATAGGTGCGGTCAAGGGTGTGGAAGTGGGTGCGGGGTTTGCGGTGAAGGATATGACGGGCTGTCAGTCGAACGACATGATGCATTCGGAAGACGGTCGGGTTGTGTTTGATTCGAATCAGGCGGGCGGAATCACGGGCGGTCTGGCTACGGGGCAGCCGATCGTAGTGCGTCTGGCGGTGAAGCCGACGCCGACGATTGCGAAGCCGCAACACACGATTGACAAGTACACGCTGGAGAACAAGGATTTGGCGGCGATCACGCGTCGCGATCCAACCATTGTTGCACGTATTTGGCCTGTGGCTGAGAACTTTACGGCGATGGTTATTCTTGACCACCTGTTGGCG
>CAYNXW010000365.1:0-2956 GCA_964401265.1 uncultured Pirellulales bacterium
ACCGTGAACTGAGAACTCCCGCATCCCCGTCGCCCTGCCTTTTCAGGTAGGGTTATGGAATCGACCTTGACACCCCCTGCTAATCCCTTACAATTACCAGAGCTATGAACCGAACGATAACGCATAGTAAATGTGGCACACCTGCCCTCGGGTGTGCGCTTCTGTTGCTGGCTCTGGCGGTAGGGGGGCTGGGATGCTCGGAACCGGTTTCTGTTGCCCCAGAGCCGTTGCTCGTGCAGGCCGAGGGTGAGCAGATTTGGCAGCTCTGTCAAAAGGAATTACAAAAGCGCGCCTTCACCCTCGACCGCGTTACCGCCTCCGGAAACAATATGATCGCCGTCTGGGCCACCCACCAACCACGCATCGTCCTCTTCGGACCCGACCTCCGCTGCCCCAGAAGCCTCTTCTTCGAATCCGCCGACCAGACCCTCACTCTCAACTGCAGACCCGAAGACCCCACCATGTCCGTCACACGACAACTCACCTTCGGTGCCCAAACACGCGTCGTTACCTTCACCGCGCCAAGAGACCTCCATAAACTCATCTGGACCCTCGCCCGCTCCGTACCCAGCAGCGATGGAACCAAACCCATCGGACCTGGACTTACCTTCTCCGAAATCGTCGGTGTCCTCTACCAACTCACGCAAAAAAATATCATCCCAGCAACCTTCACACCCCTGCAACGAGTCAAAAATAACCCCTAACGTCATCTACGCCATGGAGGGCGATGCCTACTATGCAACTTAAGAAAATTATCATGGCCGGCTTCAAAAGCTTCGCCGATAAAACCGAATTCGAGTTCGGCCACGGCGTCACCGTCGTCGTCGGACCCAACGGCTGCGGAAAAAGCAACATCGTCGACGCCGTCAAATGGGTCCTCGGAGAACAAAGCGCCAAAAGCCTCCGAGGCGGACAAATGCTCGACGTCATCTTCAACGGCACCAGCAACCGAAAAAGTATGAGCTACGCCGAAGTCACTCTCGTCTTCGCCAACACCAAACACCTCCTTAACCTCGACGCCGATGAAGTCGCCGTCACACGAAAACTCTACCGCAGCGGCGACAGCGAATACCTCCTCAACAACAAAACCTGCCGACTACGCGACATCAAAGAACTCTTCATGGACACCGGTGTCGGCGCCGACGCCTACTCCATCATCGAACAAGGAAAAGTCGCCACCCTCCTCCAGGCCTCCAAAGACGACCGACGAGCCATCTTCGAAGAAGCCGCCGGCATCAGCAAATTCAAAGCCAGAAAAAAAGAAGCACTCAGAAAACTCGACCGCACCGAACAAAACGTCCTAAGACTCACCGATGTCGTCGGAGAACTCGAAAAACGCCTACGCTCCATACGCTACCAGGCCGGAAAAGCACGCAACTACCAAACATACGCCGCACGCCTCAAAGAACTAAGACTCAACCAGTTCCTCGCCGAATACTACCAACTCGAAAACGACCTCCGCGATACCAAAAACCAACTCGCTCACCTCCAGAACCAACTCGACTCCGTCACCACCGACCACGAAAAAATCCAGGCACGCCTCGCCATCCTCGACGACGAACTCGATACCTGCCAACGCCAAATCCGCTCCGCCGAAAATGACCTGCTCCAGTGCACCAGCCAAATCAGCACCCAACAGGAACGTATCGACGTCGGCCATCGACGCTGCGCCGAACTGACCGAACTCGTCGGAAAAAACCGCTCTCGTATCAACAGCTTCAGAGACCAGATACGACAACTCAATAAAGAAATACACGCCGACCAACAGCATCTCGAACAGGCCGAAACCGACCTCGCCCTACGACAAGAACAACTCGATAGCCTGCAGCACGACCGCCAGCAAACCGCCCTACAACTCGCCGAACTACGCGCCCAACTCGAAGACGAAAAATCTGGACTCATCGACATCGTCAGACGCACCGCCCAACTACACAACGAAATCAACTCCTTCGACACCCAACGAAATAACCTCACCGGACAAAAAGACCGCCTGCACGACCGACGAGGGCAAATCACCTCCGAAGTCCAGGACCTCCTCACACGACACTCCCACACCGACCTCAAACTCCAGAACATTCACGCTCTACTCGAAGAATCACAACAACAACTCGAAGCCAACAAACAACAACTCGCCCAGGTAAACAACCAGCGACTCGAATGCACCGAAAACCTCGCCGCCGCCAAAGAATACCGCTCCGGCCTGCTCAGCAGACAACAGCTACTCGCCGACCTCGAAGCTAAACTCGAAGGCGTCGACGTCGGCGTCAGACAAATACTACAAGACCAACAAAAAGACCCCCAAAACTTCTACTACGTCCGCGGAATGGTCGCCGACCTCATCCAGGCCGACGTCAAATACGCCCACGCCGTCGAAGCCGCCCTCGCCGACAGAGCCCAACACCTACTCGCCACCAACTCCCAACCCGTACTCGAAGACGCCGAAAAAATCGCCGAACTCAAAGGACGCGTACAATTCATCTGCCCCGACCGACTGCCTCCCTTCCGTAACGGCTTCGACTTCTCCCCCTACCCCGAAGTCCAGGCAAAACTCATCGACCTCGTCTCCTTCCCCCCCGACTGCGAAAGACTCGCCTGGCACCTCCTCGGAAAAACCGTACTCGTCGACACCATCGACGCCGCTATCAGACTCGCCTCAATCGCCCCCGCTGGATACCGATGGGTCAGCCTCGACGGCTCCGTCCTCGACCCCGACGGCACCCTACACCTCGGACCCGCAACCAGCACCGCCGGACTCATCTCAAGAAAAAGCGAACTGAGACAACTCGACGACTCCATCGCCGAAGCTCGCCAACGTATCGACGAACTCCAACACCACCTCCTCCAGTTCGCCAACCAGGCCACCCACCTCGAAAAAAATCTGCAGGAAATGCGCACCGCCATCTACGAAGCAAACACCGAAAAAATGCATATCGATTCAAAACTGACCGTTGCAGAG
>CAYNXW010000366.1:0-2954 GCA_964401265.1 uncultured Pirellulales bacterium
ATTTGCTTGCCTTTATAGACCAAGGCTAGCTGGACGTTCTGGTATATCTTGGTTTTCTTTAGTGACTGATGTTGTCTGATGAGGTCTTTACGGCTGATAGTCTCGGCGGGATAGTCTTTCTGGTCCTGTTGTGTTCGGGCAAACCCGTTGCTGCCGGCCATCCAGCGGGCGGCCTTAATCTCGCCCAGCACGATCGCGTCAAAGGTGCCGCGTGGGTACTCCAAGGATAGAACGCCGCCGCCTTTTTGGCTCAGTCCGCCTAGCGTGACCCAAGCGACGAGGGTTTTGTCGGTAAAGGACAAGGGTGAATTCTGGGCGGTGGTACTATCCGGAAAAAGAGACAACACGAATAGCAGAGCCATTGGAAGGACAGGCAACAGATCAGGTATCCTGGCGGCCATGAGATCAACTCCGTCTGTTATATGAATGATGGGACACAACACTGTTTCTGTGCGATTTTCCGCTATTAGAGTAGTGGCATAATGTGCGATTCATAACTCTTTGATTGTGATATCCTTGTGCCGGCTCTCAGCTGGCCCGCCGCTATGGCTCCGCACCGCTGCCATTGCGGACCAGGCCGGTGTCCATGAGATAGTCGGCACGTTGGATAGCCGTATTGGAACTGCGTGCGCATCGTCCTGCCGGCAAAACGACGGGCAATCAACTTACAACCGCTCACGCGTAATTGCCGAGGATCGCCGCTGACGGTACATGGCGTGGCTCCTGCAATCGTGCAGTTTTCCACCACGAGGTGATCGGCGTTACGTACGTAGATACCACGGAACGTGGTGATGATGTCGAGCCCGCGCAAGGTGACGTGCGAGCTACGGGTCTCGAGCTCAGGGCCGAGCTGCGCCGGGCGGACAGCCACGCCGCTGAACTGCCAGCGGTCCACGTCTGCCGAGACCGTGAGATTTTCAATCATCACGTTAGAACCAGTCACCTGGAGAAAGCCGCTACGGTTAGCCCAGGCCCACACGACCCCGCCATTTGCATAAGCCGCACTTTCAAGATATCTGCAAACCACTTTTGGGGCACTGGTTGCCGCTCCTGTTGTCTTATCCGTCAGTGTGGCCGCCCCTTTGAGGTGTCTCATGCCTTGGGAGGCGTAGTCCACGAAATCTTCCGCCTGCACAACAATGGTGTTTCCGGTTTTGGCCAGTTCCGGTTCCATCGCCGCCGGCTGGTAGCCTTGCACATCGGTAAGAACCCACGCGTCGAGTTCGCAACACTGCTTAGAGGTACTTTTCCACTGAAGCCTATGCTTGCCCTGTTTCAACGGTATTTGGGCCACCTGGGCCCACTGCAGCTTCGTGCTGTCGTTGACTTTGCCTACCTCGTTAATGTTGGCCAACGTTACGGGTTCTTCATCGTCTACTTGCAGGGTCAGGGCCCTTTCCAGATCGCCCGCGCCGCCTCCCGTGGCGTGGCGCAGCCAGATGCGATACGTTCCATCCGCCGGCACCTCAATCTCCCAGTCGAAAGACGTACCGATGGGCGGGTTACTCAGCATACTCTTGCCGTACCCAGTAATCGGGTCACCGCTGGCGCAGAGCAGAACGGTTTTTTTCCGGGATTGGCCGGTCAACCGAACGTGGTCGGCGACTATCAGCGGTGCGGTGACAACGTAGCGACCATTGGGCAGGACGATCGGCCGCTTCTGCGCCGCCGCGTCGTCCAGGGCCTTTTGCAGCGCGGCCGTGTCGTCGGTAATGTCATTACCCGTCAATCCATAGGGTTTCAGGTCAAGGGGCTCGGCTTGGCTTTGTGACGCTGTCGGGCGCACCGTAATCTCCACCGGATCACCCCACCCATACCGTCCGGCGGTGCCTGCATGCAACCAGATTCGTCAGGGTCCCGCCGGCAGGTCGGCCGGAAGGGTGAACCGAAGCTCTCAGCGATCGCAAAAGTCCGGTGCCACATACTGCCCTGTCTTGTCATTGCGCTCGAGGTAGATGTACGCGTTTGACAAGGTGGGCAGCACCGCCAACTCCCGGCCAAACACACGTACCTGTTCGCCGGGGCGCGGATCATTGGGATAGGCCCACCAAGGCTCGGGCAGGTTGATGCGTGCGGCGTCGCTCCACTTGCCTTCCTTGCCCGCCCACAAGAAATAGAACGTTCTGGGAATCCTATCGGGCAGCGTTACCAGCGCATAACTGTCCGTGGCGATTTGGACCGAGGCATGGCGTGTCACCAACTGTCCGCCGCTGGCCATAAAGCCCACTTGGAATTCGGCTCCCTCGAGCCCCGTGCCGGTCAAAAACACGGTTTCGTCGGGATAAGCCTCGTGCGAAAACGCGGCGATTCGCGGCGCGTCCGGCTCGGATGCGGTAAACATATCTGACGCCACGTCACCGCCCGGTAGACCTACCTGAGGCGAAGGGCAAGCAAAATACGGTGGCGCCGGCATGCCGCAAGCAGTGATATTACTTGCCACTAAGAGAAAATATATAACGCACAAGGTCTTTCTCAACATGTTTGTTTCTCCTTTATCAGGAAGTGTTAATACCTGACACGGAGCATCTTGAACGAGGCTCATGGCTGTTCACGGCTTTTGAGGAACAGGTTGCGGATGTCACTGGTTGCGTCAATGGACCATAAAAGGCGCACGGGGGCGCGATTATGGTTTGCGTTCTGCGATAACAAACACAGATCGCATGGCGGGCAATTCAACTTTGACTTTGGTCACCCTGGTCGAGCTGGTTTTGCGATGCGCGTACTGGGGTGTCGAGTTTTCTCCGGTATGCGGGTCCAAAGACAGTGGAGTCAGTTCACCTCTAAGCTGAACGAAGGTGTCGATCGGTTTCTTGCTGAGATTGGCAAAGAAATAGATGTCGATTCCATCCTTGACTTTATGGATGTAGCGAAGTTCTTTTCCGGTCTCGAATTCTACGTCATAGACGCCAAGCATTTTGTCGAGTGTCTGTCTGAGGGTTTTGGCGGTAGGTTTT
>CAYNXW010000367.1:0-2952 GCA_964401265.1 uncultured Pirellulales bacterium
GCCGACGGATATAACGGCCGATTGGAGAGATTATTCCAGCCCGACTTGCTCGAACACCCCCCCACCGAGAGCTTCATCGAACAAACCGCACCCGCCGACACCCTCTGGCAAACCTTCCAGCCCCACTTCACCAGCCAACCCCGCCACGAACCACCCGCCTCACACCTCATGCGCCAAGCCATAACCCTCGACACCGCCCTCTACCTCCCCGGCGACCTCAACACCAAAACCGACCGCGCCGCCATGGCCATCGGCCTCGAACTACGCTGCCCCTTCCAGGACCACCTCCTACTCGAACTGGCCGCCTCCCTGCCCACCGCCTACCGACACAACGGCCGCATCGGCAAACGCGTCCTCCGACACGCCTGCTCCGACCTGCTCACCCACCACGCCACAAATCGCCCCAAACAGGGCTTCGCCGTACCCGTAGGCCAATGGTTCCGCGCCGACCTGCGCGACCTCTTCTGCGACACCGTCCTGTCCGACCGCGCCCTGGCCCGCCAGCTCTTCCGACCCGACGCCCTCCGCCGCCTCCTCGCCCAAAACGACACCCGCCAGCACGACCAAGGCCAAAAACTCTGGGCCCTGCTCATGCTCGAACTCTGGTTCCAACGCTACATCGACCACCGCTAAAAAACAAAAACCCTTGAAATATACCGATGGGTGGCATGCTCAAGTACTCTTGAGCATGGCGGATCATGAAAACAACAGACATGCCAAAGCGGATTTGAGCACGCCCCCCTCCTCCAGCCCCCGATGTAAAATCGGGAGATCATCCCCCATTCACGCCCCCGATGCAAAACCGCAGCATTCTTCCAACCGCCCTCTTCCGTAAGAGTTCACGCTTTAGCGTGCAAAACTCCACTCCACACACCGCCTGGCAGCGTCTGTCCCACCAAGACCGCCAGGCCCCGGGCAGGACAGACGATGGCGAACACACGATTACCCAGACCTCCACCCCTTTTCACGTGACAATTACCCCCCAGCCCGCTATCATACAATCTGTCGATCCGATTCTCTTGCGTGCGGACGGAAAACATGACCATGCTGGCTTTCTTCTTTGGCGATCAGTTCAGCCCCCTGCAGATTCTACAACAATACTGGCCCATCTTCCCCGTAGCCTTTCTCGTCTCCCTGCTCGCCACACCCGTCTGCCGACGCGTCGCCCTGCGACTCGGCGTCCTCGACATGCCCGACGACACCGTCAAAACCCATAGTGCCCCCACTGCCTACCTCGGCGGCGTCGGCATCCTCGCCGGCTTCACCGCCGGCATCCTCATCGGCTTCTTCATGCTCTTCACCGAACACGGCCCCGCCGGCGGCGCCCTCAGCGGCGGCTGGTCCATACGCTACCCCGATTGGCTCATACTCGCCGGCATCGGCTTCGGAGCCGCACTCGCTTGCGGCGTCGGACTACTCGACGACCTCCTCGACATCACCCCTTGGCAAAAACTCGCCGGCCAGGCCATCGCCGCCTGCGCCCTCATCGCCGTCGGCATCAAACCAAACGTCGCCGCCGCCTTCGCCTACCTCAACATCCAGATCCACCCCGCACTCGAACTGGCCATCGCACTGCCCCTCGTCCTCTTCTTCATCCTCGGCGCCACCAACAGCCTCAACCTCCTCGACGGCATCGACGGACTCTGCACCGGCGTCACCGCCATCGTCACCGCCAGCTTCATGATCCTCGCACTCGCACTAGCCACCTGGCACCACAGCCCCGTCGGCGACCCCGTCCGACTCGTACTCTGCCTCGCCATGACCGGTGCCGCCCTCGGCTTCTTGCCCATGAACCGACACCCCGCACGCATCTTCATGGGCGACGCCGGCTCCATGCTCCTCGGCTTCGTCTGCGGCACCCTCATGCTGCTCTTCGCCGAAAAAATCGGCGCCTGGACCGTCGCCCCCCTCATCATCTTCGGCCTGCCCATCCTCGACACCGCCGTCGCACTCGTCCGACGACTCGTCAACAAACGCCCCCTCTTCCAATCCGACAGAGGCCACCTCTACGACCAACTCATGGACCGAGGCTCCTCCGTCCCCAGAACCGTCGCCATCTGCTACGCCCTCGCCGCCCTCTACGCCATCGCAGGCCTCATCGCCTCCGCCCAACGACTCCGCTACGCCCTCCTGACCTTCATCCTCATCGCCATCATCTCCGCCTACGCCGTCGCCAAAGGCCGCTTCCTCCAACTCACCACCCTCGACCAGGACAAACGCCTCTCCAACCCCCCCTCACCACGCAAAAAATCCTCCCCCACACCACCTCAACACTCCCAAACCCCCGACTAACCCACCACGCCCACACCCAATGGAGCCCCGCATCTTGATGCGGGGTTAGACTCCCGACCCCGTTCACCTTGCGCAGTCCTGCAAATCCCACCACCCCCACTGTCATTACGACGAGGCACTGCCCCGACGTGGCAATCTCAACCATCCACCCACCCTGTGCACCCGACACCCCACCTCTTGAAGCCCCCGGTGTCAACCGGGGGACAACCACCCTGTGCATGCCCATGCCACCTATAGCCCACACGCCCCCACTGTCATTGCGAGGAGGCGCTTCGCCGACGCGGCAATCTCAACCATCCAACCACCCCGCGCACTCGACACCCCACCTCCTCAAGCCCACAGCACCGCTGTGGGACCTTCACCCGCCCACTGCGTGCTTCCTCCTCGCCCCCCACGCCCCAAACGTGTGATTCCCGCGAACGCGCGACACGAAGCGCAGCGAAGCACCTCACCGCTAATCCAGAGTCCTTAAGTTGTCATTCCCGCGAACGCGGAAATCCAGGCAAACACCAAAGAACTCCATGTCGCCACATCCACGCCGAACCACCTTGCTCGACCAACGCCCCCCCTTAACACCTTTCGCACCGTTCACACCCTTTGCCCCCCACCCCCTTCAACCTTCCAAACCACCCACCAACCCCCCTGTCATTGCGAGGAGGC
>CAYNXW010000368.1:0-2927 GCA_964401265.1 uncultured Pirellulales bacterium
TAGGGCTCGTCGTATTCCTGACCGTTGATATAGACCAGGCCGTCATGAATCTCCTTGCTAACGCGCTTAAGTACTCTCCGGAAGGCACGATCGTGCAGGTTAGTCTGCGGCGCGACGACGAGGGCGGGCACGCGGCCATCGAAGTGGCCGACCAGGGCCTCGGCATTCCCAAGGACTGTCTGGCTCGTATTTTTGATAAATTTTATCGGGTGGAGGACGCCACAGGTCGGGCATCAGGCACGGGTCTGGGACTTCACCTCGTCAAGCGCATCGTTCAGGAAGAGCACCAGGGTCGCATTAGCGTCCAAAGCGAACCGGGCCGTGGCAGCAGGTTTACCATTCATCTGCCTATGCAACCTGTCAGCGTAACCGAAGCAGTGTGTACGTGACGAGCCCAAGAACCAAACAGGAAACACCAGAACTCTAAATAAGAACTTACTTTTTCAGGCAAACAAAACGAGGGAGAAAACATCATGCAGTCAAACCAAAAGATACTGGTGGTCGATGACGAAGTCCACATCCTTCACGTCGTGTCGCTTAAGCTCCGCAACGCCGGCTATCAGGTTCTGACCGCTCAGGACGGCCGAGAAGCGTACGAACTGGCTCAGGTTGAGCTGCCCGACCTGCTCATCACGGACTACCAGATGCCTTATTTGTCGGGCTTCGAACTATGCCAGCGACTGAAGCAGCTTCCTGCTACGCGGGGCATTCCTGCTGTCATGCTCACCGCGAGAGGGTTCTCGCTTGACCACAGCTCCATGGAGGCGACCGGGATTATAAAGTGTCTGTTCAAGCCCTTCAGCCCGCGTCAGGTTCTTGCAGTGGTTGAAGAGATTCTCGCACCGTTGCCTGTTTAAGGTGTTCGAACGGTTATGCTCAATGACAAAGCCGGAAACGTTATGACAGAAAGCTCCAGGTTAGATGACTCCATGAACACCAACGCCGTTCATCAGAGAAGCGATGCGTTCGGCGGGGCTTGCGTGCAGGTGCAGGAGCTGCTCGCCTCGTGCGGTATCGGCTCGGTCCGTTTGAGTCCCACAGGTGACGAGCAGGCTTGCTTCGTCCAAGGCCAAGCTCCTTTTCAAGGCCAATTGTCCGGCTGTGAACACTGCCGCCGGGACGCGTTGGCGCACCTCCAGGATGAGCCTGCCTACACGCTGGCTGAGGCAGAAGCCTGGCCCTGTCCCGCCGGTCACCTGATGCTGGCGGTCCCCATCCGGCAACGGCGTGACGGAGCGGGTGTCCTTTTGTGCTGTCTGGCCGGGCTCCATTACGAGAAGAGCGAGGCTTTGGAACGCTTCTGCTCTTGTGCGGGGGTTGATACGGGGAGTCTTGTAAGTCAGACGCTTGGCGATGCGGTGAGCGGTCCTAAGCTTGCCCACGCTCTGAGCGCACTCATCGAGCGTCTCGTTGGCGACCAGCACGAGGTCGCTGAAAACCATAAGGAAATCGTTGCTCTATGCAATTCGCTCGCCCAAAGCTACGAAGAACTTGCCCTGCTCCATCGCATCAGCGCCGAGCTGACTGTGACCCAGTCGCCTGTTTGCTTTTTCACGAAGCTCTGCGAGGAAATCCAACAGGTGCTGGAAGCCCAGCGAGTCCTGGCGCTGTGGAAGGAACCCGAGGGAGAGGGGGGGGCGAATCAACTCGCTCGTGTCAGTTCCTCGGATAGGCCCCACCTGGACGAGAAGACGCTCGAGTTGCTCTGGCGTCGTATTCAGGACGTTGACGACGTTCCCGGGGTACTCATCGACAGCAACGTCGACGGTCCCTATGTGCACGACTGGCCCGGTAATATCGAGAGCCTTGTGGCGGTTCCCATCCGACGGGGAAGCGCCTTTGTCGGAGCGATAGTAGCTTTCAATAAGATCACCAAGGCGGACTTTGACTCGTCCGACACCAAGCTGCTAATGTCTGTGGCCAATGAAACAGCTGTTTATCTGAACAACTTTCGCCTCTACAAAGAAATGGAAGATCTTTTCATCGGCTCGCTCCGAGCTCTGACGAGCAGTATCGACGCCAAAGACCCCTACACCCGAGGGCATTCGGAACGCGTTGCGCTGATTTCTCGCTACTTGGCCGAACAAGTGGGCCTGGAGAGCCAAGAGGTTGACAACATGTATCTTGCCGGTTTGCTTCATGACGTCGGCAAAATTGGTGTTCCCGAAGCGGTCCTGTGCAAACCGGGCTCACTGGACGCGGCCGAATTCGCGCAAATCTCCCGACATCCACATATCGGGGCCAATATTCTGAGCGGCATCCGGCGGATGGCCGATGTCACCCCCGCGGTCCTTACTCACCACGAGCGATACGACGGCAGCGGCTACCCGCAGGGGTTGCGTAACCAAGATATTCCGCGGGCTGGTCGCATCGTCATGCTTGCGGATTCCTTCGACGCCATGACTTCCGACCGCACCTACCGCGACGCGCTGCCTGTTCCCAGTGCCCTGGCGGAGCTGCGGCGCTTTGCGGGGACTCAGTTCGATCCGCATCTCGTCGACGCGTTCCTTCATGCGGATATGGGGGAGCTCGTGGGGCAGCTTGCTGAACTCAAGGATCGCCAGCAATTGGCCGGACCTTTCGCCTGTGCCGCTGGCAATTGACCCTTACGGTCCGACAGGGGGCCTTGTCATTGCTGTAGATGTTGTCCGTGACTTGGGTGACATTTACAGTTGAGAGGACAGCTTTTCGCAAACCCTGTCGCCGTGCAATTCCTTTACGCCTGGTGGCTGTTGAAGGGCGGGGGCCAATCCTGACGCCGGGCTTTCTTGGTAGTTTTCTGTCTTGCCCGTCGGGGGAACAAGGCTATAATGGTTTTGACAGTATTTTTCTAT
This sequence comes from uncultured Pirellulales bacterium, assembly GCA_964401265.1. Classification (GTDB taxonomy): domain Bacteria; phylum Planctomycetota; class Phycisphaerae; order Sedimentisphaerales; family SM23-30; genus CAYNXW01. The sequence continues at coordinate 2,835 of CAYNXW010000368.1, forward strand.
CAACGGAGGTAATTTCAATGACCGATGCAAAGGGCCGTAAAATCCGTCGCTTACGAGAAGCACTCGCCCATCGCGAACCCGACCGCGTGCCCG